>NZ_JCACHA010000835.1:0-8605 GCF_059503625.1 Skermanella sp. | reverse complement strand
GCCGGCCTCAGGCGGCTGCTGGAGGACCGCAAGATCGCGCTCGTCCTGGACGACAAGGCCCGCGAGTGGCTGGCCGAGGCCGGCTACGACCCCGCCTACGGCGCCCGGCCGCTGAAGCGAGTGATCCAGCGCAACCTGCAGGACCAGCTGGCCAACCTGCTACTGGAAGGCCGCATCCACGATGGCGAGCAACTGCGGGTGACCGCTGGACCGGACGGGCTGGAGGTGCGGCGGACGGGCTCGCCGCGTCTCGCCGAGGCGGCGTGAGGCGAGGACGCCGTGATCGTGTCGAAGGGCGAAGGAGGCGTTCACAGACGCCTCCTTGTCCAGAGGTAGGACGGAGCGCGCTTTCGTTGCCGGCAATTGTGCCGTCCTGACGAGGCCGCTGCGAGCCAAGCGGGCGGACCAACCCAGGCACTGAAGGGAGGACAAATATGCCAAGCGATGCTCCCGAGGTCACGAGGGCGAAGCCGCCGGCGCAGTCGGGCACCGCTTGGCTGAACCGGGCTCGTGACTGGTTCCCGCAGATGCTTCAGCTGCATCCAGACGGGCGTAAGCCGAACAAGCAGCAGTTGGGTGCGCATGCCGGTTACTGGATCGCAGCCTTCATCGTGATCACCTTTCTGCAGAGCTGGTGGGCCGCCAGCCAAGCCGTTCAGCGGATTCCCTACAGCGACTTTCGTCAGCTGGTTCGCGAGCACAAGGTCGCGTCCGTTCAGGTTTCTGGCTCTCACTTGTTCGGCGAGCTGAGGACGCCAACGCCAGACGGCCGAAGGCTGTTCGAGACCACTGCAGTGCCCGAGGACATCGCGAAGGAACTGGAAGCTGCGGGTGTCAAGTTCACCGGCGTGGTGCCAAGCACCTTCTGGTCGAACCTGTTGTCGTGGCTCCTCCCAACCGCCGGTTTCTATCTCCTCTGGGCATACGGTTGGCGGCGAGCCGTCGCCAATCTCGGGATGGATGGCGGGCTGATGTCGATCGGTCGGTCCCGCGCGAAGATCTATGTTGAGACCGACACCAGGACCACCTTCGCCGACGTGGCCGGCGCCGACGAGGCCAAGGATGAGCTGAAGGAGATCGTCGCCTTCCTGAAGGATCGGGAGGGCTATGGACGTCTGGGCGCGCGCGTGCCGAAGGGCGTGCTCCTCGTGGGTCCACCCGGCACGGGCAAGACGCTGCTCGCACGTGCCGTTGCAGGCGAGGCTGGCGTTCCCTTCTTCTCCATCTCCGGCTCGGAGTTCGTGGAGATGTTCGTGGGTGTCGGCGCGGCCCGTGTCCGGGATCTCTTCGAGCAGGCGCGTGACAAGGCGCCGGCCATCATCTTCATCGATGAGCTGGATGCGCTCGGCCGAGCCCGCGGCGCCTATGGCCTCGGCGGCCATGACGAGAAGGAGCAGACCCTGAATCAGCTCCTGGTCGAACTAGATGGTTTCGATCCCCGCACCGGCGTGGTCCTGCTAGCCGCCACCAACCGTCCTGAGGTGCTGGATCCCGCGCTGATGCGGGCCGGCCGGTTCGACCGGCAGGTGCTGGTGGACCGCCCGGACAAGCCCGCGCGCGCTGCCATCCTCCAGCTCCACCTCAAGCGTATCAAGGCAGCACCCGTAGTGACCGCCGAGCGGCTGGCCGAGTTGACGCCCGGACTGACCGGGGCGGATCTGGCCAATGTCGTGAACGAGGCGGCGCTGCTCGCGACCCGGCGGAGAGCGGATCAGGTCGACATGTCCGACATCAACGAGGCCGTAGAACGGGTAGTGGCGGGTCTCGCCCGCAAGACCCGCGTGCTGAGTCCGCAGGAGCGGGAGACGGTCGCCTATCATGAGATGGGGCATGCCTTGGTCGCGCTCTCGCTGCCCGGCACGGACCCCGTCCACAAGGTCTCCATCATTCCCCGGGGCGTGGGTGCGCTGGGATACACGATCCAGCGCCCCACCGAGGACCGGTTCTTGATGAGCAGGGAGGAGTTGGAGAACAAGATGGCTGTACTCCTGGGCGGCCGCGCAGCGGAGGTGCTGGTATTCAACCGCATTTCGACCGGCGCGGCGGACGACCTGCAGCGGGTCACCGACATCACCCGCGCCATGGTCACGCGCTTCGGTATGGCCGAGGAACTGGGGCCGGTCACCTTCGAGCGCGAGCAGCGTAGCTTCCTTGGTGCGCCGCCGCCTGCCTTTGAGCAGCCGCAGCGGGTCTATAGCGAGGCGACAGCCCAGGCCATCGACCGGCTGGTCCAGAAGTTGGTTCAGAGGGCATTCGGGCAGGCCTCCGACCTTCTGGAGGAGCGGATCGACATCCTGCACCGGAGTGCGAAGGAACTCCTGGCCAAGGAAACCTTGAGCGCCGAGGAGCTGGCCGTCCTGACCGGAAAGGTGGAGACCCTGGCGGCCTAACGATGCCCGAGCCGTCGCGCCCTGGACGAGCTTGTCCTCCAGGGCGGCGATCGCGGTTCTGCCAGCGCTCACGCCGAACTTGACGTCATGAGTTCGACGGCGAGCTTTATCGGGACCGTCGCACAAGTTGGGGTCGCAACATCCTCGGCTGGGAGAGACTCCCATCAGCGGAAAAGCCTGGGGTATTTTTTCAACTCTGATTTCGAGTCAGATCAAAGCGATGCTGCTGGTTGCCGGCATTTTAGCGCGAATGCTGTCGCCAAGAGGACTGCCCGCGTGACGTCATTCAGCGCCATAACGGTCGAGCCCCAATCGTGCGACGGTCCCGCAAGTACCTCAATAACATACTGGAGAAAGTCCAATCACAAATGACAAAACCGGACTTGCTCGCTGGCCCGGTCCATTGGCATGACGTTGCGGATCTCCACCTTTCCATTGCTGACGATCACGCGGTCGATCAGGAGTTCGACCACGGACTGCCCTGCTCGAAGGTGTACCAGCGAAAAATTCCCCCGCCTCTTGAAGAGCCTTCTGACAAGAATAATTCGCTGATCGGCGGGGCTACGCCGGTTGATTGTCGGTGCGACACCGCTTTCCGCAACATTGGGAGCTATGGGTCGCGGAGTTCCAAGATGAGCGAGCTTACGGGATCAGACAGCCACTTCGCTGGATCTGGATTGCGTCTGCTTCGTGATCTACAAAACGGACGGGCCACAAGCGGCGCCGCATTCACTCACCCTGATCAAGTGGTGAATAACCTTGAGCTAACCCTTGCTGAAAAACGCGAGATCTTGGCCTCATGGGCATCGGATACCCACGCCGTCCTAGATCAACCTGCCTTTCGGCAACTGGATAGCGGGGCTCTCGTACGGGCCGAGGAGATTTTCCAGGCACTCAGGTCCCTGGACAGGGCCCAGCTACGGCTAGATCGCGCAAGATCCGAGAACATTCTTGCCTTGCGGCCGGCCTCTGGGCGCCGCAACCGGCGGGAGCTTCCGGTGCAGCGCAACGGGCGCTTCCGGTGGGATAGTCCTGACGATGACGATGACCCTCCGCCTTTCCCGGCGAGGGCGCCCGTCCCAAATCAGGGCCCCCCACCATGTCCAGCGGTCGCTGCCGTCTCAACCCATCTAGCCGACGCGGCATAGAGCGGTCTGATACCAGCGCCCCTAAACCTTGACCTGTGCCCAGTCGCGGGTGGCGATTGAGGTGATGCGGGCTGGATCGTCGATCAGCGCGTTCCAAGCGGTGCAGCAGGCGTCGACGATGGCGTCGTAGCTGTCGAAGACCCGGTTGCTGAGCTGGTTCTGGCGGAGGAACTGCCGGACGGTTTCGACCGGGTTGAGTTCGGGCGAGTAGGGCGGCAGCGGAAGCAGGCTGACGTTGTCCGGTACGCGCAGCTTGCCGCCAGTCTGGTGCCAGCCGGCGCCATCGAGCGTGACCACGGCATGCGCCCCGGGTGCCACCAGCGGGCTGATCTCGGCCAGGTGCAAGGTCATGGCTGGCCCATTGGCGAGCGGCAGGACCAGGCCTGCACCGGTGCCGCGGGTGGGGCAGACCGCGCCGAACAGGTAGGCCCAACGATAGCGCTGATCGCGCGGCGCCGGCGGCCGGCTGCCCTTGGCGGCCCAGATCCGGGTCAGGGTGCCCTGCTGGCCAACCCTGGCTTCGTCTTGCCACCAGAGCTCGATTAGCTTGCCGCGGGCGTGCTCCGGGATCGCTGCAGCAACGAGGGCGGCAAAGTTTTTTTATGCGCCTCCTGGGCCGCCGCATCGTGTCCGGGATGCCGTGGCCGCACCGACAGCCGCCGAAAGCCCAGCCGGCGCAGCAGCTTGCCCACGGTGCGCACATCGGGCCGCACGCCGAACCGCTGCTCGATCACTACGGCCAGATCGGCCCGTAGCCCAGTCGTTCCGGCCCGTGAGCTGGCAGACCTTCTCGCTGGCGCCGTGTGTGAGATCCGCGCTTGGCGCGGCGCCTGGAGCGCATGCCAACAGCCCTGCCGAGGTTGCTGCAAGGATCATGCGCCGCCAGGACTTTTCTCTACCTTCTCCTGCGCTGTCATTTGTGGCTTCCACGTACCGGGACTTGCTGCTGTGGGCCACGCCAGAGGCTAAAGTACAACCCATGTTTGGATGCGTCAGTTCACGAGCGTCGTCCATGTTCTCGCACCTTCCCAACCATTGATCCGGCTTGGGTGCAGTCGGAAGGCCAGAGCCCAGCACTGAAGCGACCCAGCCCGCTCAGCGCTCGGTACGGTTCCACTTGTTAAAGGTATGTTTCACAGGCTCACCATGATAGCCTGTCGACCTCTGTACTGGCGCTCGCGGGCGCGACTTCCTAATGAGCATCCGTCCTGGCCAACCTGTCGGGGCACATGTCCCATCATGGTGCTCGACGGCAGGGGTGGACGCTGGTGTTCCCGATAGGTCGGCCCGTCTGGCCAGGTTACGACCTGGGCTGACCAGACATCCTGGAGGGTACGGGTGGACGCCCTCCCATGCCATCAGATGAGCAGAAAGTCCGAAGCCAGTAGAGTGCCGCTGAAGTTCTCCAGCGTGATCGTCCCATGGCCTGCCACGGCAATCACCGTGCCGATCTCGCCCGGCGGCCCGGGCAGTCCTTGCGTGATCGACAGATCTTTCAACCCATCCACCCCCAATCCGGCGAGCAGAAGCCGATCCTCACCCTGGCGGAAATCGCCGATGCGATCGTTCCCGAAGCCTGCCGTGAAAACGAAAATATCGCGCCCGCCGAGCGCACCGTTGCCCATGATCTGGGCATCGCCCCACACCTGATCATTTCCGGCTCCGCCAACAAGCAGATCGCGCCCGCCGTGAGCTTCATCGAGGATCTCGAAGCTGTCGCCAAACAGGGCATCATCGCCCCTTCCGCCACTCAGCAGGTCGTTGCCGCCGCGGGCCTGCCCCCGGATGTAGACACTATCTCCGGTCAGTGTATCCATGCCTGGTCCGGCATCGAGCCAATCATTGCCACCGCGCGCTGTTCCGGAGAGGGTGAGCGCGTCTCCATACAGGGCGTCGCCAACACCTCGGAAGCCAACGCCGCCGAGGCCGAAGATCAGATCATTGCCGCCCTTACCCGAGGCGATCTCCCCATCGGAGTCTCCGTAGAGAAGATCCCGCTCATCATCCTTGCCGATGATGACGTCACTCGTAAGACCCGCTGTGGTATTCACTCTCCGATCCTTCGCTTTGCCTGCATGGTTCTGTTTCGCCGAGCGGCCCGTCAGGCCTTGATCAACCAACGGTAATCGCCACCAGCCCTACAAAGATGCGGCGGCGCTCGAGCATTCTGCGACGCTGTGTAGAATCAGCAAGCGGTTCCCTGATTGAATCGCCGGACGCAGACGAAACAAGCTACCAGCAACCGCACAAATAGGACCGGCGATCTGTTGCCAATTTTTCAGATGTCTGAGCGCTTCGAATCCTAGCCCATCGTATTCACCGGGCAGCAATGGCAAGGTCGTCCGGGAGCTGATTTGAGCAGCGGGCATACGCCCGCATCCGCATACGGCGGTGATGTTGGGCTGGGACGGGCGGCATTCGAGGTTGCTGGGAAGGCACGGTGGGGCATTGGCCCCGTCGCTTATGGTCCGGCTGGCTGGAAGCTGCGGGCGAGGCCACGGAACAGCACCGCATGCGGGCAGGCAGCGGCGAAGGCGAGGCGGATCCGGCTGGCGGTCTCGATAACCCGGCTTAGAGTCTGAACGCGAAATAAGCCGGGTCCTTCGGGTCGGCTTCGACACGTAGGGCAGTGCGCCGGTCGAGCCTCACTATGTTGGGCCGATGTCTCGCACCAGCCTACGCAGCAGTGTCGCCCTGCCTCCGCCTTCGGCTCGCCGTGTTCCCCGACCCAGCCGTGGCGACGGCTGGAACATATTGGCTGACATCGAAGTCTTCGTCTTCGCGGTCGAGGCGGAACTGGAGGCGATGGACCGCGAGCGGGTCGGCGTGCATCGCCGTGGCCGCAAGCCGGACCTGACCCTGCGGCGACGCCTGATCGGGCTGATCTGGACCCTGACCTTCGGCGGCTTGCAGTGGCGCATTGCGGGCTGGCTCTCGGGTGTTCCCTTCACCACCCTGCACAGCAGCTTCGCGCGCTGGACCCGCCTGGGCCTGTGGCGCCGGCTGGGCCAACGTCTCGCGCTCGATTGGCGACTGGCCTGCGGCGACGAGGTGCTGCCCTCGGCGGTAGTGGCCGACAGCCGCTCCCTGCGGTCAGCCCCGACGGCATGGGTGCGCGGCATCGATGGCGGCAAGCTGGTCAAGGGCGTGAAGCTGTTCGTGGTCTGTGACAAGCATGGATCGCTGCTCGACCTCGAACTGCAACCGGCCAACACGGACGATCGCGCAGGCGTCATGCCGATGCTGCCGCGGCTGGCCGCGCTTGGCTTCCAGGGGGCTCTCCTCGGCGACAGCAGCTTCAAGGGCGCACCCTTCGCCACGGCAGCGCTCGAGCATGACATCCATGTCTCGGTCTCGCTCGGCGGCACGCGCGACGGGCGCTTCCTGCAGAACGGGATCAGGTGAGTTGTGGAGCGGCTGTTCGCCTGGTTCAGCCGCTATCGGCGCCTCAACATCGTCTACGACCGCGCCGCAGATCTCTTTGCCGGGCACATCTGGATTGCGATGATCTCTATTATTGCACGCCGTCTCGTCGCCCAAACCCAGGCGCAGCAAGGGGTTTAATCGCGTACAGCTTCTTTCCACTTTGAGCAGGCGCAGCCTGAGAGTGGCGAACTCGGCAGCCGCCAACTCATGCGTCCTGGGGATGCGGTCACGCAGGGTCAGTAGCAGCCAGTAGGCGGCGGTGTGCAGGACAAGACGGACCTGGTTGGCCAGCGGCGAGCGGCAAGAGGTGCGGTCGGAGCCAAGCTGGGCCTTGTGCAGCTTCACCAGGTTCTCCGCCTGCCCCCTGGCGCAGTACAGGCTGTCGTAGAGCCACTCGGCGCTGCCGCGAGCAAAGCTGGTGACCACGAAGCGGATGTCGAGGCCCTGGGTACTGGCCTCGATGCGGGCGACCACCCGGCGCTCGCAGGACCAGGACTTGGCGCCGTAGCGCGTCTCGGCATAGCGGCGCAGCACCGGAGCGCTCCCCTCGGCGCGGCGGACCCGCACGTCATCGGCGGCGTCCTCGACAGCAGCCCGCAGCACGGCGTTGGTCGGCAGGCCAAAGACGTAGTCGATCCCCTGTGCTTCGCAGAAGGTCATCACCTCCGGGCGGCCATAGTGGCCGTCCCCACGCAGGGTGATGTGGGTGTTTGGCCAGTGGCGCCGGATCTGCCGGACCAGGCGGCGCAGATGGCTCCGGATCTCCTGGCCGGAGGGGGTCTTGCCCGGCCGCAGCAGTACCATCACCGGGCGGGAGGTCGCGGTGTCATAGATGTGGATCGGCAGAAAGCAGCGCTCGTCGTAGTGGGTGTTGAACAGCGACAGCTGCTGGCGGCCGTGCACCACGTCGACCGTATCATCGATGTCCAACGTCACGGCGGCAGGCGGCTTGCGGTAGCTGGCGCAGTAGAGGTCAACCATGGCCCGCGTCAGCCGGATCACCTTGCGTAGGGAGGGCGCGTTCTCCCAGCGCGACATAGTCGGCTGCGAGCACAGGTCGCGCCCTGTGTCGGGCAGGCGGCCGCAGGCCAGCTTGAAGCCGGGATCCCGGCGCAGATGGTCGAGGTCGTCGGCATCCTCGTAGCCGCAGGCGATCGCCAGGATCCGGGCCCGAAGGATGTCGGCCAGCGGGTGGACCACCCGCGACGGGTCGCGGGGGTCGGAGATCAGTGCCGCCAAGCCATTCGCCATCGAAAGCGGCAGCCACTTTCTTACGGTCGATCGCTGGAAAGCCGAATGGCTGGGTCGTATCGTCGTCCATGGCGGGTGTGGCACGGCCTGAGAGTGCTTCGGGTTGGCTTCGACACCCAAATTCGTAAACGCCATCAGCAGCTTACGCCATGTCTGCCAGCCACTCCGCAGGCCCGTGGTGAATAAGAACGGCTAGTCCGTTCGCCAGCGGAGACCGGCACAGGGAGCAGGGCATCTCCAAAGCAGGCAATCCGCTCCTACGCAAGAGCATGGTCGAGCTCGCCTGGCTCTGGCTGCGATACCAGCCCGACACTGCTCTCGCGCGATGGTTTACCGGACGCGTCGGTGAAATCCGGGGCCGCATCCGAAAGATCACCGCCGTCGCCCTGG
>NZ_JCACHA010000834.1:0-8671 GCF_059503625.1 Skermanella sp. | reverse complement strand
CCGTCGTGTCGGCTTCCAGGACCAGTCCATTGCGCTCAGCCTGATTGAGCCTATTGCGCCATTTGCGGTCGAGACCGGCTCGCAAAGCCGCGGCTTCGGGCGAAAGATCCAGCCAGACCGATTCGTAGCCGTCCTGACGGCGATAGAAACCGGAGGCTTTCATCCGCTTGCGCGCCGTTTCCGTGTCCCGCATTTCGGGATGGAAGACCAGCGGCCTGCCCTTGAGCAGGTGATAGCGCTGCCGGATCATGCCGAGAACAAGCTTGAGCATTTCCCCCGGGATCTCGTCATAGATCCAGAGCGGCCCGCGATAGATCCTGCAGGTCGTCAGGACAGGCAGCCAGCGCCGGGTCTGGACCTGCACGAGGCCGACCGGCTTGTTTTCGAAGTGGATGATGCCGAAATCGGCTTTGCCGCCCTCGGTCTTTGCCAGAGCCATGGCGTATTGCCATGTCTGAAGCAGCGTCGGGCGCTTGCAGCGGGCCAGCAGCGCTTCCCACTGGCCGAAGGTGCAGGTGTTCCAGTCGATCCGGAACGGATTGAAGGGGGGAGCCATAAGAGCCGGGAGCGTCCGCTGCGCCAAAGGTTTGGTCAGACCGGCAGACGCCTCCCGGCATCCGCATCAGACCAGGAAGATAGCCATCAAAACCAGCAGCACGACCACGGCGATGACGCTATACTTCGTCAATGACGTGAACCGCTCGTAGGTTTCCATATGAGTCCGGTATTCTTCCCGCCGGAATTCATCATTCTGATCGGCCACGGCCATCTCCAACCTCTGCTTTCTTATTCGATCCCAGGTCGGTCCGATTTAAGGGGTTACCGGCATCCTGGCAAGCTCAAACCGTCGACTATAACGATCCGCAGGGATCATACCGGCGGGTTCAGGATCGGTTCGGGAGCATCGGCCGGTCCGCCGGCAATCAAGACGCGGTCGCCCTCCACCCGCGCCCTGCCCTCCGCGATCAGCTTCAGCGCGCCGGGATAGCAACGGTGTTCGGCTATCAGCACCCGGTCCGCAAGCGTGTGGTCATCGTCGCCCTCCAGGATCGGGACGACGGCCTGAAGGATGATCGGGCCTTCATCCATCGCCGGGCGCACGTAATGGACGGTGCAGCCGGTAAAGCGGACGCCGGCGGCGATGGCGCGGGCATGGGTGTCCAGACCTTTGAAGGACGGCAGCAGCGATGGATGGATATTGATCAGCCGGTTATGCCAGCGCTCGACGAAACCCGCCGTGAGCAGGCGCATGAAGCCGGCAAGACAGACCAGCTCGACCCCGGCGGCGTTCAGCGCATCGTCCATCGCCGCTTCGAAACCAGGCTTGTCGGCGAAGTCGCGGTGGCTGACCACGGCGGCGGGAATGCACGCTCGGCGGGCACGTTCCAGCCCGTAGGCATCTGCCTTGTTGGACAGCACAAGCACGATCTCAGCCGGGAAGGCGGGATCGGCGCAGGCGTCGATCAGGGCCTGGAGATTGCTCCCCCGGCCCGAGATCAGGACGCCGACCTTCAGGCGTGCCACGCCGTATCCACTCCGTCGATCACCACGCGCTCGACATCGCCGATGGCGGGCTGAACTTCGCCGATACGATAGACGGACTCGCCGGCCTCACCGAGAATCCGCTGCGCATCGTCGGCCTTGTCGGGCGATACGATGACGACCATGCCGATGCCGCAGTTGAAAGTGCGGGCCAGATCGTCGTCGGTGATGGCGGCCGACTCGGCCATCCAGCGGAACACCGGAAGCAGCGGCCACGCGGAGGCATCGAGTGCGACGCCCAGCCCTTCGGGCAGGACGCGGGGAATGTTGTCGGTCAGGCCGCCGCCGGTGATGTGGGCGAGCGCCTTGACCACCCCGGCGCGGACGGCCGCGAGCACCGGCTTGACGTAGATGCGGGTCGGCGTGAGAAGGGCCGCGCCCAGCTTGGTGCCGGGCTGAAACGGTGCGTCGTCCTCGTAGGACAGGTCGGCCTTCTCGACGATCCGGCGGACGAGGGAGTAGCCGTTGGAATGGACGCCGCTGGAGGCCAGCCCGAGGACGACGTCGCCGGCGGCGACATCGGCCCCGGTCAGGATCTGGCCGCGCTCCGCGGCGCCGACCGCGAAGCCTGCGAGGTCGTAGTCCTTGCCGGCGTACATGCCCGGCATCTCGGCCGTCTCGCCACCGATCAGCGCGCAGCCGGCCTGGCGGCAGCCCTCGGCGATGCCGGACACGATGTCGCGGCCGGCAGCCACGTCGAGCTTGCCGGTCGCGAAGTAGTCCAGGAAGAACAGCGGCTCGGCACCCTGGACGACTAGATCGTTGACGCTCATCGCGACGAGATCGATCCCGATCGTGTCATGCTTGCCCGCGGATATGGCGATCTTCAGCTTGGTGCCGACGCCATCGGTGCTGGCGACCAGGATCGGGTCCTTGTAGCCGGCGGCCTTGAGGTCGAACAGGGCGCCGAATCCGCCCAGACCGGCATCGGCGCCGATCCGTGCGGTGGCTTTCGCCAGCGGCTTGATCGCATCGACGAGAGCAGCGCCGGCGTCGATGTCAACACCGGCATCCTTATAGGCGTCGCCGGTGTTATTCGGTGTGGTGCTGATGGCGTCCTCACGTGCGCTGGGGTATAAACCGGGCCGGTCCCAGTTCGAGAGACGCATCGAGAACAGCATCACGGGCCGGCATCATGGGCCGAACATACTCGAAACGGAAGGCTTTGCAATGCTTCACCGCCGTCCGCTGGCACGCCTGTTCGGGCTTGCCGTTGGCATCGTCCTGCTGGCTGTTTCCGCACCGCTGAAGGCGCAGGATTCAGGCGATATCTACACCGTCCGCGACGTCGAGGTTGACGTGACCGCCGACAGCTCCGCCGCCGCGCGCGACAAGGCGATCACGGAGGCCCAGCGCAAGGCGTTCGATACCCTCTACGGCCGCCTGAGCCCGGAGCCCGGGGCCAAGTCGCCGGCGCTGAGCGATATCGAGGTCGCCCGGCTGGTCCAGGACTTCGAGGTGCAGCGCGAGCGCAGCTCCGCCGTGCGGTATCTGGCGACCCTGACCGTACGCTTCCGTCCGGCCAACGTACGCACCCTGCTCCAGACCAAGGGCGCCAGCTATGTCGAGACGCGCAGCAAGCCGGTGCTGGTGCTGCCGGTCTATCAGGCGTCCGGCAAGGGTCCGGTGCTGTGGGAAGACCGCACGCCCTGGCGGGCCGCTTGGGAGAACTTCCCGCCGCCACAGGGGATGGTGCCTGTCATAGTTCCCTACGGAGAGCTGGCGGACATCGCCGACATCGGCGCCTCGTCGGCTTTGGAGGGCAATCAGGCGGGACTTTCGGCCATCGCCGAGCGCTATCAGGCCGGCGATGTGCTGGTGGCGCTGCTGGGCGTGCGCGGAACCGAACCGGACCCGAGCGCTCCCAATACCGTCAAGCTGACCCGCTATGCCGCCGACGGCACCAAGCGCGGCGACACCGTCACCGTTCCCGCGGCTCCCGGCCAGACGGTCGACGCCTATCTGGCGGGCGGAGTCGCCGCGGTCGTGCGGTCGCTGGAGGAGAAGTGGCGGCAGGCCAATACCGTGGCGGCCGGCCCCGAACAGGTGATGCAGGTGGCTGTTCCGATCGGCAGCCTGGACGACTGGGTGCAGACCAAGCGCCGGATCGCCCAGGTGCCGACCATATCGCGGGCAGACCTTGTGACGCTGACCAGGGGGGCCGCTAAGGTCGAGCTCTACTACCGGGGCAGCCCCGAGGTCCTCGCCAATGCCCTGGCGCTCCAGGACCTCAGCCTGACCGAGGCGCCGCCTCTCGACCAGGGAGCCATCCAGGCAGGCCTGCCCGCCACGCCGGGAACGCTGGCTTCGCCCGTGCCGGTCATGGGTCAGGCCGGACAGCCGGTCGGCGTCTATCAGCCGGGTCCGGTCTGGCAGCTGCGCTGGACGGGCTCGACGGCCCAGGGCAACGGCGGACGCACTTTCGGACGCGCCGCACCCTAGCGGTGCGGAGGCACGTCGGATGAGCATTCCCAATCTCATATCGCTGGGGCGCCTGCTGTCGGTGCCCCTGGCTGTCTGGCTGATCCTGGAAGGCGAACTCGGCTGGGCGTTCTGGCTGTTCGTCGCGTCCGGATTGTCGGATGCGGTCGACGGCTTCGTCGCCCGTGCCTTCCGCTCCCGTACTGCCCTTGGCGGGTATCTCGATCCGATCGCCGACAAGGCGCTGCTTGTCAGCGTCTATCTGGCCCTGGGACATGTGGGATATCTGCCGGTTTGGCTGGTAATCCTGGTGGTGTTCCGGGATATACTGATCGTCGGCGGGGTGCTGCTGCTCTACACGCTCAAGGAGCCGTTCGCGATCCAGCCTTCCTTCATGAGCAAGATCAATACAACCATGCAGATCGTGCTGGTCGCCTTGGTGCTGTCGACCTTCGGTCTTGACCTTACCGAACCGCCTTTCGATCTGAAATGGGTCACGGCCGGGATGATGTGGGTCGTCGCGGTCACGACGGCGTGGTCGGGGCTGGGGTATATAGTCACGGGGAGCCGGCTGCTGAGCCGGCTTGGCGGTACGAAATGACGCAACGCCGGCAGCTCAGATTCTGGCTGATCACGCTGCTGGTCGTCGTCTTGTCGCTTTACATGCTTCGCGACATGCTGCTGCCCTTCGTGGCGGGCATGGCGATCGCCTACTTCCTGGATCCGGTAGCCGACCGGCTCGAGCAGTATGGAGCGCCTCGCTGGCTGGCGACGACATGCGTGCTGCTGTTCTTCGTCCTGATGCTGGTCCTCGCGGTCCTTCTTCTGGTGCCGCTGATCCAGTCCCAGATCGTACAATTGGTCGATACGCTGCCGCTTATCGTGAATTGGGTCAGCACGGTCGGGATCCCGACGGTGGAGCGGATGCTCACGGAGCTTTCGGTCGAGAACATCGAGCGTCTGAAGGATGCCGTGAACTCGTTCGCCGGCGATGCCGTCGGCTGGCTCGGGACCGTGCTGCGCGGGATCGTTACCGGCGGGTTCGCCCTGTTCGACGTGCTGACGCTCCTGTTCATCACGCCCGTCGTCGCCTTCTATCTGCTTCGGGACTGGGACCTGATGATCGATACGATCCATGGCTGGCTGCCGCGCCACCATGTCGGGACGATCCTGGATCAGGTCAATCAGATCGACGATACGCTGGCTGGCTTCGTCCGGGGTCAGGCGACAGTATGCCTCGTGCTGGGACTGTTCTACGGCGTCACCTTGTCAATTTTCGGACTGAACTTCGGCCTGGTGATCGGGTCGGTCGCAGGCATGCTGTCGTTCATCCCCTATGTCGGTTCGCTGATCGGGTTCGTCGCCAGCGTCGGCGTTGCGCTGGTCCAGTATGAAACCTGGACGCCGGTGCTGATCGTGATCGCGATCTTCGTGATCGGCCAAGCCGTGGAGGGCAATTTCCTGACGCCGAAGCTGGTCGGCGACAAGGTCGGGCTCCATCCGGTCTGGGTCATGTTCGCACTGCTCGCAGGCGGAAGTCTGTTCGGCTTCCTCGGCGTGCTGCTTGCCGTTCCGGTTGCCGCCGTCATCGGAGTCCTGATCCGCTTCGCGCTTCAGCAATACATCGCCAGCCCCTACTACTCCGGTGGCCGAGACGCTTCTTCCGAAGAGACGTGGCGGCCGTGACGGAAACGCCGGCACAGCTTCCCCTGGACCTGGGTCATCGGCCCGCGATGGGAGAGGACGATTTCCTTGTCGCTTCCAGCAACGAGGCGGCGGTTGCGTGGCTCGACCTGTGGCCCAACTGGCCGGCCCCCGCGCTGGTGATCTTCGGTCCGGCCGGCTGCGGCAAGACTCATTTGGCGCAGGTATGGCGTGCCCGGACCAATGCCCCCAGGATCGCTCCATCCGATCTCAAAGTGGAGGCGGTGCCGGACCTCCTCGACAAGGCCCGTGCCGTCGTGATCGACAACGCCGAGCGCGGAGCCGGCGATGCGGAAACCGAACGGGCTTTGTTTCACCTTTACAATTTGGCACGGGAGAGCGGTGGACACCTGCTCCTGACGGCGGAGAAGGCGCCTGCCCACTGGAATATTCGCCTGCCGGACCTTCGCTCGCGGATGATAGCCGCGCCGGCGGTCGCGGTCGGTCTGCCCGACGACGCGCTGCTCGCGGCTATTCTGGTCAAGCTGTTCACCGACCGCCAGGTGCGGGTCGGAACCGATGTGATCCGGTTCCTCGTCACCCATATGGAGCGCTCGTTCGACGCCGCCCGGCGCCTTGTGGCGGATCTTGACGCGGCGGCGCTGGCCGCCAGACGGCGCATCACCGTGCCGCTGGCCCGGCGAGTGTTGGAGCGGGAAGGATTTTCCGGGACACCGTAGCGGGATCGTCCGGTCGTGGTCCGTCTATTCGCCGACGGATTCACCCTGCTGTTTCATGATGTCGCGCCAACGGGCGACATTGCGGTTATGCTCCGCCAGCGTCTTGGCGAAGGCATGTCCGCCGGAACCATCGGCGACGAAGTAGACGAAGTCGTGCTGCTCCGGATTGACGACCGCTTCGATCGATGCCTTGCCAGGATTGGCGATCGGCGTCGGTGGCAAACCTTCGATCATGTAGGTGTTGTAAGGCGACTCGAACTTCCAGTCCGCCCTTGTCAGCGTTCGGCCGAGGGCGCCGCTGCCCTGGGTCAGGGCGTAGACGACGGTCGGATCGGACTGAAGCCGCATATTGGCGATCAGCCGGTTGACGAAGACGCCGGCGACTCTGGCTCGCTCGGCAGGAACGCTGGTTTCCTTCTCGACGATGGAGGCCAGCACAAGCGCTTGCTTCGCGTTGTCGATCGGGAGCGAGAGAGAGCGCTTGTCCCAAGCCGCCTTGATCGCCGTCTGCATGGCCGTCTGCATGCGTTTCAGCAGATCGGCCCGGCTGTCGCCCCATGAGTAATGGTAAGTCTCGGGAAGAAGGGTGCCCTCGGCGGGCGGGTCCTTGATTTCCCCCGACAGCGCCGGCTCATCGCGGATCAAGGCGACGATCTGGGCCGACGTCAGGCCCTCCGGCACGGTGAAGCGCCGGACCACGGTCTTGCCGCTCTGGAGGATACGCAGGGCCTCGGCGATGCTGACATGGGCGGGAAAGGCGTATTCGCCCGCTTTCAGCGCCCGATTGGCGCCCGTGATCTTAGCCGTCGTCGCGAACAGGAAAGGCCTGTCGATGACGTCGGCGTCGGACAGCGCCAAGCTGATCGCCTCCAGCCCGCTGCCCTTCGGTATGACGACGGCGGTGTCGGCAGCGAGGGGGCCATCCCGATTGACCAGGACCACCCCCCACAACGCGGCGCCGGCAGCGATGCCGACGACGACGACCGCCCCGACCAGGATCCGGACGGCGAGCCCCATGCCGGACCTACTTGAACTCTCGGAATACCAGCGATGCGTTGGTGCCGCCGAAGCCGAACGAGTTCGACAAGGCGGCCCTCACCCGCTTTTCCTTCGCTTCCCGGGGCACGAGATCGACGCCGAGGCAGCTATCGGAGGGGTCTTCGAGGTTCAGCGTCGGCGGCACGATGCCGTCGTTGATCGCCTTGATCGAGAAGATGGCCTCGACTGCTCCGGCGGCGCCCAGCAGGTGGCCGATCGCCGATTTGGTCGAGGACATGGACACCGTCTCGATCGCGGAACCGAACAGCCGCTTGACGGCGCCAAGCTCGATCTCGTCGCCCAGCGGCGTCGATGTGCCGTGCGCGTTGATGTAGTCGATCTCCGACGGGTCGAGACCGGCCCGCTTGAGGGCGCCCCGCATCGAGCGGAAGCCGCCGTTGCCGTCTTCCGGCGGAGAGGTGATGTGGAAGGCGTCGCCGGACAGGCCGTAGCCGGTCACCTCGGCATAAATCTTCGCACCGCGCCGCTTGGCGTGCTCCAGCTCCTCGAGAACCAGGACGCCCGAGCCCTCGCCCATCACGAAACCGTCACGCCCCTTGTCGTAGGGGCGAGAGGCGGCGCTGGGACGGTCGTTGTAGCTGGTGGACAGCGCGCGGGCTGCGGCGAAACCGGCGATCCCGAGGCGGCTGATCGCCGCTTCCGTGCCGCCGGCGACCATCACGTCGGCGTCTTCCCACATGATCAGACGGGCTGCGTCGCCGATGGCGTGCGCGCCGGTAGAGCAGGCGGTGACGGCCGAGTGGTTGGGACCTTTGAAACCGTAAAGGATCGACACATGGCCGGAGGCCAGGTTGATCAGGGCGGAGGGGATGAAGAACGGCGAGATGCGGCGCGGTCCCTTCTCGTGAAGGGTGATCGAGCCGTCGTAGATGCCGTTCAGGCCACCGATGCCCGAACCGATCATCACGCCGGTCAATTCACGCTGCTCGTCGGTCTGCGGCTGCCAGCCGCTGTCCCGGATCGCCTCGTGAGCCGCCGCGATGGCCAGCACGATGAACTCGTCCATCTTGCGCTGGTCTTTGGTGGGGACGTGGTCCTCGGCGGTGAACAGTCCTTCGGACGTCGGACCACGCGGAACCTGCCCGGCGACCTTGGCTGGCAGATCCGAAACGTCGAACGACGTGATCGCGCGCAGGCCTGATTCGCCCTTGATGAGACGTTCCCAGTTATTCTGAACGCCAACCCCCAGGGGCGAGACCATCCCGAGACCGGTTACGACGACACGTCTCATGATATTTCCTGAACTGCTCTGCCTTGGATAGGAC
>NZ_JCACHA010000833.1:0-8680 GCF_059503625.1 Skermanella sp. | reverse complement strand
CGGAGAGTCGATAGGTATAAATCGGTTCGCTTCTCGATCTGATGGACGGTAGGTTGCCTTACATCCAAGGTTTCCGCCACCTGCGCTTGTGTCAATTCTGCCAATCGGCGCAGTTCAGCCAATCCGTCAAGTTCGGCAAGAATTTCGGTCGTACGAGATTCGACCTCACTCCGCTCATCGTCAGGCATTTCCGCTATTATCTGTGCAAGGGTCCTGTTCACTTCTTCTGCCTCCGCTTTCTTACCGCCTCTAGATGCGCATCGTATCGCGTATCCGCCGTTTCGATGATGGATCTGTAGAAGCGCCCCTCCGAAACTCCGCTTTTGTCCCCGGCGATCAACACGATCGCTTTCTGTTCGGGATCGAATGCGAAAGCGGCGCGCCATACTCCACCATCCGCACTGAACCGCAGTTCCTTCATGTTCGGGTGCTTCGAACCCTTCAAAGTATCGACCAATGGCCGGCCCTGCATTGGCCCACGCGCTTCCAGTGCCTTAGCGGACGCGGCGAGTTCGACACGTACAGCTCTTGGCAGCGCAATAAATTCGGCTTCGAACTCGGAATGAAAAATTACGGCCCATGACATGGATAAATATAGGTTCTGACCTATTGAATTGTCAATGAGCGGTAGCTCAACGAAGACCAGTCGGTTCGCTGGCCCGAAAGGCCGATCTGCGCAATCCGAACGAGCGCCGCTACCATCTCGGATCAATGCTTCTCGACGCCAGCACACATTCGACCGCGCTCACTGGGGCATCGAGAACTAGCCTACACTGGGTCCTTGACGTCATCCTCCACCGACGAACCCCATCCCCTCAGTTCCGCTCCGGATAGGTGTATTCCACCTTTCCGCTGCCGGTCAGGCTCTGGATCAGCCTCTGAAACTGGCCGATCAGCGGCACGTCCTCCAGAGCGCCGGTTGGTCCCGGCGGGGGCGTGTCTTCCGCCACCAGCATCGGGGCGCCGGGTCTGGGCGGGGCGATATCCAGGCCGGGCAGCGGGCGTGGCGGCAGTCCGGCATGGGCGTCGATCATGAAGTCGTGCCAGATCCGGGCCGGCAGGCCGCCGCCGGTCACCCGTTTCATCGGCTGGTTGTCGTCGTTGCCGAGCCAGACGCCCGCGACGTAGTCCGCCGTGAAGCCCATGAACCACGCGTCGCGGTAATCCTGGCTGGTGCCGGTCTTGCCGGCCGCCATGCGGTCCAGCTTGGCCGACTTGCCGGTGCCGTACTCGACCACGGCCAGCAGCATGCGGTTCAGTTCCGCCAGCTTGACCGGATCGATCACCGGCGTCGCTCCGCCCGATCCACGCCGCTGGTAGAGCACCCGGCCGGCATTGTCCTGGATGCTGGTCACCGCATAGGGCCACACGGCCCGCCCGCCGTTGGCGAACGCGGTATAGGCGCCCGCCAGTTCCAGCAGCGTCACTTCGCTGGTCCCAAGCGCAAGGCTGAGGTCGCGGCTCATGGGGGAGGTGACGCCAAGGCGCCGGGCGACGGCGCGGACGGGATCGACCCCGGTACGCTCCAGCAGGTGGATCGCCGCCGTATTGACCGAATGGGCCAGCGCGTCGCGCAGCGGCATCGGCCCGCGGGAGCCCTTCTCGAAGTTGGAGGGTTGCCAGTCCTTGATCTTGACCGGCGAGTCGTCCACCAGCGTATCGGCGGTCATGCCGGCTTCCAGCGCCGCCAGGAAGACCATCGGCTTGAACGCCGAACCGGGCTGGCGCAAGGCCTGGGTCGCCCGGTTGAACTGGCTTGCCCCATAGCTGGCCCCGCCGATCAGCGCCCGGACGGAACCGTCCGGCCCCAGCGCCACCAATGCTCCCTGGTCCACGCGGGAAGCGACGCCGGCCCCCGTCAGTACCGCCGACAGCCGGCGCTCCGCCGCCCTCTGCATGCGGCGGTCCATCGTCGTGTGGACGACGACGTCGTCATGCTCCTTGCCGATGAAGCCGGCGACCTGATCGGCGACCCAGTCGGCGAAATAGCGGTCGCCGTCGCCCTCCGGCTTCCGCCGGGGCGTGGGAGGGGCCGATCGCATCGCCCGGATATCGGCTTCCGTGATGTAGCCGGCGTCCAGCATGGCGCCCAGCACGACGCTGGCCCGCTCGGCCGCCTTGTCGGGGTTGGTGGTCGGGGAATAGCGGGACGGCGCCTTCAGCAGGCCGGCCAGGGTGGCGGCCTCGCGCAGGTTGACCTCGGTCGCGGGCTTGTTGAAGTAGGTCTTCGCCGCCGCATCGACGCCGTAGGTGCCGGCGCCCAGATAGACCCGGTTCAGGTAGGCGGTCAGGATCTGGTTCTTGGAATATGTCCGTTCCAGCCAGATCGCCAGCATCGCTTCCTGGATCTTGCGGCCCATGGTGCGGTCGGGCGTCAGGAACAGGTTCTTGGCAAGCTGCTGGGTGATCGTCGAGCCGCCCTGTACAACCCGGCCCGCCTGGAAGTTTACGAAGGCGGCACGAAGCAGACCGATCGGATCGATACCGAAATGACTGAAGAACCGCCTGTCCTCGGTCGCGATGACCGCATTGACGAGATTGGGCGGCAGGTCGGCCGCGTTGATCGTCGTCCCGTAGATGTCGCCGTAGCGCTCGATCGTGCTGCCGTCGGCCGCCAGCACGGTGACCGTGGGCCGCCGTTCGGCCTGCGCGACCTGCCCGACGTCCGGCAGGTCGTAGGCATAGAACGCCAGCACGGCGGCAACGGCGACGCCGCACCAGATCCCGGCCACCAGCGTCCAGCTTCCGAGAACGCCAAGGATGTTACGGCCCCGGAACGAAGGCAGCCGCGACGGTGCCGCCTTGGCTTCCTGCCGCCCGCGCCTGGGAGGTTCACGTCCAGGTTCACGGCCGGGCTGCGGTCGAGGGGGAGTTTTTCTCAAGGTGACCGGTCAGGGTTGCTCATTCACGGGCCTACGATGCCTCAATAAGACGGCAATTTCACGGCATTAACGCCCGTCCCTCCAATGATCTCTCAACTTCCGGAGACATCTCGGCCTTTTCGGCGAACTCCTGCGATGACTTCGCCAATGAAAACCGCCGCCGGGGAGAACCCCGGCGGCGGCTTCGGCAACGTCGCTTCTTCGGAAAACGGTCCGGTCAGTGGACCGCTTCGCCATGCAGGGCGAGGTCGAGACCTTCGCGTTCGATGTCTTCGCTGACCCGCAGGCCGATCACCACGTCGATCACCTTCAGCAGGATGAAGGAGGCGACGGCGGTATAGATCAGGGTGGCGACGATGCCGTAGACCTGGATCATGACCTGGCCGCTGTTGCCGTCGATCCAGCCGACCGCCGCGTCGCCGCCGATCGCCTGACGGGCGAACACGCCGGTCAGGACGGCGCCGACGATGCCGCCGACACCGTGCACGCCGAAGGCGTCCAAGCTGTCGTCATAGCCGAGCATGTATTTGAGGCTGGTGGCGCCCCAGTAGCAGATCACGCCGGCGACGGCGCCGATGACCAGCGCACCGCCGGCATCGACGAAACCGGAAGCCGGGGTGATGGCGACGAGGCCGCCGATGGCGCCGGAGATGATGCCGAGCACGCTGGGCTTGCCCTTGCCGATCCACTCCGCGAACATCCAGGCCAATGCTGCTGCCGCTGCGGCGACCATGGTCACCAGCATCGCCATGCCGGCGCGGCCGTTGGCGCCGCCGGCGGAACCGGCGTTGAAGCCGAACCAGCCCACCCACAGCAGCGAGGCGCCGATCAGGCTCAGGACGAGGTTGTTGGGGACGAAGTGCTCGGACGGATAGCCGCGGCGCTTGCCGATCACCAGGGCCGCAACCAGACCGGCGACGCCGGCGTTGATGTGGACGACGGTGCCGCCGGCGAAGTCCAGCACGCCTTCAGCGAACAGGAAGCCATTCGGATGCCAGACCCAATGAGCGATCGGGGAGTAGACCAGCAGCGACCACAGGCCGCTGAAGACCAGCATCGCCGAGAACTTCATGCGGTCGGCGAAGGCGCCGGTGATCAGCGCCGGAGTGATGATCGCGAAGGTCATCTGGAACATCACGAACACCGATTCCGGGATCGTGAAGGCGACGGGCGTGGACGAGGCGGCTCCCAGCGTAAACGGCGCGCTCATGTCCATGCCGGCCATCAGCACGCGGGAGAAGTCGCCGAAATAGGCGTTCCCGCCGCCGAAGGCGATGCTGTATCCGACGACGACCCAAAGCACCGCGACCAGGCAGGTGATCGCGAAACTCTGCATCACGGTGGCCAGCAGGTTCATCTTGCGGACCATGCCGCCGTAGAACAGCGCCAGACCGGGGATCGTCATCATCAGAACCAGGGCGGTCGAGGTCAGCATCCAGGCGGTGTCGCCGGTATCGATCGTAGGGGCATCGGTCTGGGCCAGCGCGCCGGCCGGCAAGGCGAACGCCCCCAGTATCGCCGCAAGCAGCGGAACAGCGAAGGCAAACAGACGGCTCATTATGGACAAATCCTCTCGAATCAGTTCGACGCGGCCCGCTCGATCGAACTCTCGGACGCCCCAGGGGCGGACCGAGGCTTGATCCTGTGACGGGTTTGGGCAGTCGGCTTCGGCGCACAGCCGAGGCATTCAGGCCGCTCGTTGCATTTCAAGAACCGTGCCGCTCGAAAAACGAGCAACTCCGCGGGAGCAGCATGCAAGGCGGCGCGTAAGGTTGGGGCAGTGAATCGCCCCTGGAGGATGGTTAATGCACAAAAAACAGGCTGATCGCCGAAGCCCGGTTTCCCCGCGCCAAACCGGATTCAGCGATATGCGAGACCTAAAACTTTGCCACAATTGCTCTCCAATAAGCCGGAATCTCAGGATTGCCCACAAAACAGGCAGAAATAGCCCGATCCGGCTCGCCGGGCGCCGCCCGGCCGGCATGGCACCCGTCGCGGGTTTCTCCGCGTTGGCTCTACCCGGCAAAATGTGTCAGGGTGATAACGGAAGCGGGACCTTCCCGACGGTCCCGGCCGGCGCTTCCACGATTTCCCTGAACGGATCGCAAGAAAAGTACCGATAACCATAAAAGCAAGGTCAAGGAGATCCTATCCGTGCCTGTTCCCGTCGAACGAGAATTGCGTCTTGCTCCCAGGCGCGCCATCGCCCTGGTGCTGGCCGGAGGACGCGGCAGCCGGCTGAAGCAGTTGACCGACCGGCGGGCCAAGCCGGCGGTTCATTTCGGCGGCAAGTTCCGGATCATCGACTTCGCGCTGTCCAACTGCATCAACTCCGGCTTCCGCCGGATCAGCGTCATCACCCAGTACAAGTCGCACAGCCTGCTGGTCCATCTTCAGCGCGGCTGGGGTTTCCTGCGCGGCGAGATCAACGAGTTCGTGGACTTCCTGCCAGCCCAGCAGCGGATCGACGAGACGTCGTGGTACCAGGGAACCGCCGACGCGGTGTACCAGAACCTCGACATCCTGATGAGCCACGGCGCCGAGCACGTGCTGATCCTGGCCGGCGACCACATCTACAAGATGGACTACGCCGCCATGCTGGCATGGCACATCCAGCGCGGCGCCGACGTGACCGTCCCCTGCGTCGAGGTGCCGCGGATGGAAGCTACCGGCTTCGGCGTCATGCATGTCGACGACACCGATCAGGTCGTCAGCTTCCTTGAGAAGCCGGCCGATCCCCCGGCGATCCCCGGCAAGCCCGACAAGGCGCTCGCCAGCATGGGGATCTACGTCTTCAACGCGAAGTTCCTGTACGATCAATTGCGCCGCGACGCCGCCGACCCGACCTCCAGCCGGGATTTCGGCAAGGACCTGATCCCCTATCTGGTGCCCCGCGCCAAGGTCATGGCCCACCGCTTTCAGGACAGTTGCATCTACAGCCAGCCCGACGCCGAGCCGTACTGGCGCGACGTCGGCACGATCGACGCCTATTGGGAAGCCAATCTCGACCTGACCAAGGTGACGCCCGACCTGAACCTCTATGACAGGAACTGGCCGATCTTCACCTACCAGGAACAGCTGCCGCCGGCCAAGTTCGTCTTCAACAACGACGACCGGCGCGGCATGGCGGTCGACAGTCTGGTATCGGGCGGCTGCATCATCTCGGGCGCCCGGATCCAGGACTCCCTGCTGTTCAGCCAGGTCCGGGCGAATTCCTACTCCAGCCTGAAACAGGCGGTCGTACTACCCCAGTGCGAAATCGGGCGGCATGCCCGGCTGACCAAGGTGGTGGTCGATCGCGGCTGCCACATACCGGACAATCTTGTGGTTGGGGAAGATCCCGACGCCGACGCCCGCCGGTTCCACCGGACCGAGTCCGGGGTGACGCTGATCACCCGCGACATGCTTTCCCGTCTGGCCGGCTGAGCGAAAGGACACCCGATCATGCGCGTCCTGCACGTCGCTTCCGAAGTCTATCCCCTGATCAAGACAGGCGGGCTGGCCGATGTTGCGGCGGCGCTGCCCGCCGCCCTGATGCGGATCGGCGTCGATGCCCGCATTCTGGTGCCCGGCTACCCCGCCGTGCTCGATAAGCTGGCCGACCTTCGCCCCGTCCGCACGCTGGCCGACCCCTGGACCACCGGCGGCACCGTCCTGATGAAGGGCACCACGCCCGACGGCGTGCCCTGCTACGTCGTCGATGCGCCGGAGATGTACGGCAGGCCGGGCAACCCCTATCTGGGACCGGACGGCAAGGACTGGCCGGACAACCATTTCCGCTTCGCCCTGCTGAGCTGGGTGGCGGCCTGGATCGCCGGCGAAGACGGCGGCCGGCGCTGGCGGCCCGACGTGGTCCACGGCCACGACTGGCAGGCGGGGCTGGCATCGGCCTACCTGGCGCTGGGAGAAGGGCCGCGCGCCGCCACCGTCCTGACCATCCACAACATCGCCTACCAGGGCCTCTTCCCGGCCAGCCTGCTGGGACCGCTCCAGCTCCCGGCAAGCAGCTTCTCGGTGGACGGGCTGGAGTATTACGACCAAATCGGTTTCCTGAAGGCAGGCCTGTTCTATTCCGACCGGATCACCACGGTCAGCCCGACCTATGCCGAGGAAATCCAGTCGCCCGACGGCGGCTGGGGCCTGCACGGCCTGCTGGCGTCGCGCGCCGGCGACCTCTGGGGCATCCTCAACGGGGTGGACTACGACGTCTGGTCGCCGGATACCGATCCGCACATCGTCCAGCGCTACGACGCCGGCCATCTCGACGCCAAAGCGGCCAACAAGTCGGCCCTGCAGGCGGAATTCCGCCTGGACGTTCGGGCCGATGCGCCGCTGTTCGGCGTGGTCAGCCGGCTGACGCCGATGAAGGGCTTCGACCTGCTGCTCTCCGCGATCCCGCCCTTGGTCGAACAAGGCGCTCAGTTCGCCCTGCTCGGCAGCGGCGAGGGCTGGCTGGAGGACGGCTTCCGGTCGCTGGAGCAGCAGTTCCCCGGTGAGGTCGGCGTCTTCCTCGGCTACGACGAGCCGATGTCCCACCGCGTCCAGGCCGGAAGCGACGTCATCCTGCTGCCGTCGCGCTCCGAACCCTGCGGCCTGATCCAGCTCTACGGCCTGCGCTACGGCACATTGCCGCTGGTCCGCCGGGCGGGCGGTCTGGCCGACACCGTCGCCGATGCCCAGGACTGGGCGATCGACCGGGGGGAGGCGACCGGCTTCGTCTTCGACAACGCCTCGGTGGACGAGCTGCTGTGGGCCTGCCGCCGGGCGCTGGCGCTGTGGCGGGAACCCGAGCGCTGGCGCTCGGTCCAGCGCGCCGCGATGGCCAGGGACTTCTCCTGGACGGCGTCGGCCCGGCGTTACCTGGACATGTACCGTTCCGTTTATGCGGATGATTGAGGGGTGGGTTGAATATAATCCGGTTCCCTCAGCCGGGGCATCCGTGTAATTCATAGGGCTTGCGTTGGAAAACGAGTACACCTCAATATTTTGAGCCAAGCCCTATCCATAAAGAGCCGCGATGCGGCGCTGGAAACCCTGCGCCGGGTCTACGGCTACGATGCGTTCCGGGGGCAGCAGGCCGGCATCATCGACCACATGATCGCCGGCGGCGACGCGATGGTGCTGATGCCGACCGGCGGCGGCAAGTCGCTGTGCTTCCAGATCCCCGCCTTGGTGCGGCCCGGTGTCGCGGTCGTCGTCTCTCCGCTGATCGCGCTGATGCGCGATCAGGTCGACGCCCTGCGCCAGGTCGGCGTCAACGCCGCCTACCTCAACTCCTCGCTGGACTGGCGCGACGCGGTCGAGATCGAACGGCAGGTCGAGCGCGGCGAACTCGACCTGATCTATGTGGCGCCCGAGCGTCTGGTGACCCCGCGCTTCCTGGACCTGCTGGAGCGCAGCAAGGTCTGCCTGTTCGCCCTGGACGAGGCGCACTGCGTTTCGCAGTGGGGCCACGACTTCCGGCCGGAATACCTCCAGCTCTCGATCCTGCACGAGCGCTTTCCCACAGTCCCCCGGATCGCGCTGACCGCGACGGCCGACGCCCAGACCCGCGCCGACATCCAGGCGCGGCTGAACCTGGGTGACGCCAAGGTCTTCATCGACAGCTTCGACCGGCCCAACATCACCTACCGCGTGCTCCCCAAGCAGGAAGCGAAGCGCCAGCTCTGGGCCTTCATCAAGACCCACCACGCCGAGGATGCCGGCATCGTCTACTGCCTCAGCCGCGCCAAGGTCGATGAAACGGCGGCATGGCTGGCGGCCCAGGGCCGCGAGGTGGTGCCCTACCACGCCGGACT
>NZ_JCACHA010000832.1:0-8685 GCF_059503625.1 Skermanella sp. | reverse complement strand
ACTCATATTGCGAGCTCCAGCGCAACCCTTTTTGTCAACCCCGTGAGCAATCACCTTAAAGTTAAAGCCTGCCTATGAATATCTTGTTGCATATCTCGAGCCTTATTTACCGAATCGAGATAAAAAGAACTAAGTGGGGCTTCTGCACAATTTGCATCCCTTTCAAGGTCAGAAATTTCTTTAATTAGTCTGTCGTATTCAAAATTAAAATGTTTTATTTGCCTTTTCAATGCTGGGGCTCCGACAGAGGCCCGCTGATAATAGTCTATATGGTCTAAGAACTTTTGTTCAAATTTTTTAGCTACGTCGGCATTATCGGACCTATCTGACTCATAAAATTTTTTATAAGTCAGTTCGATGGAATTTATTAGATGCTGTGTCTGGAACAGATGGGGTCTACTTTGGATAAGATTAAACAATAACTTTCTTAACTCACTAGCAACTTGTCCTCTGTTTAACCCACCTTTGTCAGGCAAATCACCTTCCAAATCCCTCTCTGTAGGCATGAAATAAAACACTTCTCTTGCAATCATATTTTTGATATTACTGTAACTACTTCTAAGCCAATTCTATTGTCCCAATGGCAAATCATCAACAAACGTTGAAAACACAAAAGGAACCATTATAGTGCAAAAATCTCTAAGTTCATTATTATTAAAATAAAAATTATTTATTATGTTATAACATTTATCAATTGTGTTAGCTACTTTCGTTTCTTGTTGTCGTAATGACAGTTCTTTTATTGACTGCATTCGAGATTTTTGCTCCTGCTCTCTTGCTTCCTGCCTTATGTTTTCTTCAGAAACTTCCTTTTTTCTCTGATGGATAAAAGTAAATATACCAAGTGGTATGGCAAAACCTGACAGAAGAGAGCCAAACGCAGCAACTTTATCAGGTTCGAATACTTTTATGACAGCTATAGATAGGATAAATAAGCAACCTGAGGCAAGACCTATCATTATATTTTCGCAACCATATCTGTAAACCCCATAATTGTGTCGTTCATATTTTTGGAATTCTATGATAATAGATGAATTCAGTAGCTTCAACAGCATTTTTGGCCATTTTACATAAAAAAAGGTTAAAATAACCTTTTTGTCACATAGTTCAATACCTGAACATAGAGCTTATTTGGACAATTTGCATGACGGGAATTTTCGTTGTTTTTGATAAGCAAGTCCCCGGAGCATGGATCGGATCATTGCTGCTGGGAACATGGCTTCGGAAACCTCAAGCAGCTTCTGGTAGCATTTTGAGAGGTGACGAAACCAATGGTTCCGCAGTTGCCACACGATGACCAAGGTCAGGCAGAGCAGGAAGCACAAGAAGAAAGGGGGCAGAGTGATTAGGATGGGTGAGGAGCTTGCGTCCGGGTCGCCGCCCTTAGGGAGCAGGATAGATTTTCAATGATCCACTCTGACCCCTTCACTTGCGACTTCATAACCAAACCGATCACGCTGGAGATGGACGACTGGTTACGCAACGCCATCGGCAATGATGGCAAGGTGTATGAGGATGTGACGTTCAAGCCTATGTAAGGGTTCGATGAGGCGATCCCGCTGGGAGACCCTGCTGGCGTCTCGTTCGATCCATATGGACAGCGAGAAGTAAAAGCGGGATCGACTCCGTGTTTCACTTGATCGGAAATCAGTCACCCATCACGCCAAGGGTTGAACAGCTTCACGCCCATAGGCTCGAAATCACGCACGTTGCGCGTTATCACTGTCATCCGGTGAACAAGCGCTGTAGCGGCAATCAGGCTATCGCGCTGCGGGCGCGGGTCGGGGACATGCAAGGCGGCACATCGCTGCGCTATGGAGGCATCGACAGGGATGATGCGGTCCTCGAACGCTGGCATCACCTGCGTCTCTATCCATATACGCAGTATCTTGCCTTTCGCGGCATCTTTCCGGGCAGCCTGTGCCGCGCCCAACTCGATCTCGAACAGCGTGATGGCAGATATGAAAAGATCGGCCGGTGTGGTGCCCTTGGCCCAGGCGATTACGCCGGGGTTCGCCCTTTCTGGTCGCCGAAACTCCGACAGGATGTTGGTGTCGAGCAGAAACATCAGTCGAGATCCGCCGGACGTGCGAAGTCGTCTTCAAGCCGGGGCGGATCGAAATCGAAATCGCCCTCGTCCTGACGCAACAACTCGATGATGGACCCAAGACCCTCGCCTGAAAGTCGCCGGTAGGTGTCGTATCTGAGCAGTACATAGGCAGGTTCTCCCCGGTCGGTGACGATCACCGGTCCCTCGTCAGCCGCTCGCTTCGCTTCGCTGGGGTTCTGGTTGAACTCCCTGCTGGACATCAATTGACCCATGGCTGCCTCCATCGGCTCAGAATGAGACTACGATACTACATCTACGGGTTCGCATCATCAGGTTCTTGTGTCTACAATGCTACATTCATAACTGGCTCATGGTCTGGCTTTCTCAGGGACTCAGCGGCAGGACAGGCGGCCTTCGTCCATGGCTTTGCAGGTGAGGCTGGTGGCCTTCGTGATATCGATCTGGTCGCGCGTCTCGCACGCCCTCCCCTCTACCCCGCACCACACCGCCTCGACCGGCATCCGCTCACCCCCAACATTCCGGATGAAGACCGTTCCAGTAACCGGATCGGACGTGAAGTCGATGCGAACCGCGCCGCCAGGCGCGGCGACGCCGAGGTCCGCCGAGAACCAATGGGCGAGTTGGGCCGCGCAGGCGATGGGGTGGTCGGTGCGGTTCTTGACTTCGACGGCGTTCTGAGTGAAAGCAACCTCGTCCGCCAAGGCAGGGCCGAACAGGAACAGCGCGAACAGAGGCATCATGAACATTCCCGGTATCCGTCTCCTGGCCCTTTGTTTCGTTTTGGCCGTCCCGGCCGTGGTTGGCAAGGCGCAAGGGGCCGAGGTCAAGAGCATCGCCATCCTGGTGCCGGAACAGGCCAGTGATTTCGGCTGGAACCAGCAGGGCGTCGACTCCGCCAAGGCTGCAGCAACCCAGACCGGCGTTGCGGTGACTGTCGCCCAGGGTCTCGGCTATGGCGACGTGCGGCCGACGCTGCGCGAACTGGCGGAGGACGGGGCCGGGCTGATGATCGCCCATGCCAGCGGCTACAACACGGCGGCGCCCGAGATCGCGGAGGAGTTGAAGGTTCCTGTCGCCATCGTGGACCGGCCGGACAGCCTGAAGCCGGGCCTCGTTGCGGACTATACGCTGAGCGGGCACGAGGGCGCTTATCTGGCCGGGCGCATGGCCGCCAAGGTCAGCCGCACCGGCACCGTCGGCATCGTCGTGTCGGGGGAGCCGCCGTCGTGGAACGCGCAAAGCGCCGGGTTCGCCCAGGGCGTCCGGGCGGAGAAGCCGGGGATGAAGATCGTCTATGCGGTGATCGGGCCTGCCGCCTACAGCGATGCGGCGGGCGGCCAGCGGGTGACGGCGTCGGTGATCGCGGCGGGGGCGGATGTCATCTTCGGGCAGGGCAACGGGTCCAGCTTCGGCATGCTCCAGGCGGTCGAGACGACCAAGGCGGTCGATGGCGGCAAGGTGCTGTTCATCGACGTGATCGGCGACAAGACGCCGGTCGATAAGGGTTTCCTGCTGACGTCGGTGCTGTGGGACCTCACCCCCGTCTATTCCGCGATGATCGAGGATCTGCGCGGCGGCAGCTTCGGGACGAAGCACTACAAGATCCAGCTTGCCGACGATTCGCTCCGGCTGCTGCGGACGAAGAACGTGCCGGAGGACATCTGGGCCTCGGTCATGAAGATCCGGGACGACGTGATCGCCGGCAGGATCAAAGTCGATGCGACCTTCGACGCGGCGGTGGTGCGGGCGCTGATGAGCGAGACCGGCGGGGCCGTTCCGCGTTGATATCCCCGCCGGCTGGCCCGCTGATCGGGCTGAGGGGCATCACGAAGCGGTTTCCCGGCGTCGTCGCCAACGATCATGTCGATCTCGACATCCATGCTGGCGAAGTCCATGTCCTGCTCGGCGAGAACGGCGCCGGCAAATCGACGCTGATCGGCATGCTGGCGGGGCTGGTCCAGCCGGACGCGGGGGAAATCCGCGTAGACGACGCGCCGGCGCGGATCTCCTCGCCCAAGCGGGCGCTTCGGCTTGGCATCGGCACGGTGTTTCAGCACGGCATGCTGGTGCCGACGCTGACGGTCGCGGAGAACCTGTCGCTGGGGACCGCGTGGTGGAAGCCCTGGGCGGCGGGCGCGGTCGAGCGCCAGTTCGACGCGCTGTGCGCCGGTTTCGGCGTGCGGATCGCGCCCGGCGCCGTGGTCGGGGACTTGTCGCTGGGGGAGCGGCAGCAGGTCGAGATCTTCCGTGCCCTGCTGCGCGGCAGCCGCGTGCTGGTGCTGGACGAGGCGACGTCGATGCTGACGCCACAGGGCGTCGCGGAACTGGGCGGACTGATGCGGGAGCTGGCGCGGCGGTCGATGGCGGTCGTGCTGATTACCCATAAGCTGGGGGAGGCGCTGGAGTTCGGCGACCGGATCACCGTCCTTCGTCACGGGCGCAAGGTCGCGGAACTGGGGCCGGAGCGGCTTCGGGAAGAGGACGCGGAGACGCTCCGGGAGCAGGTGATCCACGCCATGTTCGGCGGAGCGGGCAGCGGCGGCGGGCCGGTTTCCCGTGGCGGCATTCGAGGGCGGGCGGTGCTGGCGGTCGAGGGGCTGGTGGTGGACGGGGGGTCCGCCGTCAGCTTCGAGGTCGATGCTGGAGAAATCCTGGGCATCGCCGGCATCGACGGCAACGGACAGAAGCAGCTTGCCGAAGCGCTGGCGGGACAGCGGCGGGCGCTGCGCGGTGACGTGCTGCTCGACGGCCGGCCGATAACAGGGCTGGATGTCGGGGCACGCCGGCGGCTGGGGCTGCGCTACGTCACCGACGACAGGCTTGGCGAGGGGACGATTGCCGGGTTCCCGGTCTCCCTCAACCTGTTGCTGAAGGAGATCGGCGGCGCGCCGTTCTGGAAATGGGGCGTCGAGCGGCCGGACCCGATCCGCCGGCATGCGCGCAAGCTGATCGAGGATTTCGACATCAGGACGCCGGGTCCGGATACTCCCGTCGGCAAGCTGTCCGGCGGCAACATCCAGAAGGTGCTGCTGGCGCGCGAGCTGTCCGGCGGCGCCCGCGCCGTGATCCACAGCAAGCCGACCCATGGCCTGGACGTGCGGAACGCCGCGTCCACCCGGCGGCGCATCCGGGAAGCGGCGGGGGCCGGGGTGGCGACGGTCCTGATCTCGACCGATCTGGACGAAATCCTCGAACTGGCCGACCGGGTCGCGGTGATGTCGGAAGGCCGGATCGTCGGCATCGTCGCCAACGACGGCGACGCCCGGTCGCGGATCGGGCGGTTGATGGCGGGGGACGGCGCATGAGGGGCGTGGCAGGGGACGTGGCGTTGGCCGTCGTTCCGGTACTGGCGGCGCTGGTGCTGTCGGGGGGCGTCCTCTGGCTGCTGGGAACGGACCCGCTGGAATACTATGCCTATGTGGCGCGGCGGGGATTGCTGACGCCGTCGGGCTTGCAGGCGACGGTCACGCGGATGGCGCCGCTGCTGCTGGTCGCGGCGGGGCTGATCCTGGCGTTCCGGACTGGGCTGTGGAATTTGGGATCGGACGGGCAGTTCATGCTGGGCGCCACGGCGGCGGCGGTGGTCGCTCCGCCGCTGGCGGAAGTGTTGCCGGGCTGGGCGGCGCTGGGGCTGGGGGCGTTGGCCGCGATGGTCGCGGCGGCGCTGTGGTCGCTGCTGCCGGCGCTGTTGAAGGCGCGGGCCGGCGTCAACGAGATCGTCACGACGCTGATGATGTCGTTCCTCGGGCTATCGCTCGCCAATGCGCTGGTCAAGCTGGTGTTTCTCGATCCGGGAACCACCGTGCCGCAGACCAGGACGCTTGCCGTCGCCGACCGGCTGCCGGCCCTGCCGGGGACCATCGTCAGCGGCGGGGTGCTGATCGGGCTGGCGGCCATCGTCGCGGTCCATCTGGCGATGACGCGGACCGCTTTCGGCCTCAAGCTGCGCGTCGTCGGGGCCAGCCCGCGCGCCGCGATCCACGCGGGGCTCCGGGTGCCGCTGCTGACGGTGGCGGTGTTCGCGCTGTCGGCGGGATTGATCGGGCTGGGCGGTGCGGTCGAGGTGATGGGCGTGCTCGGCAATGTGCGGGCGGACTGGAACCCGGCCTACGGGCTTTCCGTGATTCCGCTGGTCTTCCTGGCGCGGCTGAACGGCTTCGCGGCCATCGTCTACGTGCTGCTGTTCTCGGCGCTTCAGATCGGGGCGGAGAGTGCGGCGCGGCGGCTGGGCGTGCCGGCCTATTTCACGCTGGTCCTGGTCGCCAACCTGCTGATCGTGCTGGCCGTCGTCGAATACGGGACGCAGCGGAGGCGTCCGGCATGGACATGATCCTGTCCGCCGCTTTCCTGACGTCGCTGGTCGCCGGGATGGTGGTGTCGGGCGTGCCCCTGCTGCTGGCGGGGTTGGGCGAACAGGTTTCCGAGAAGGCCGGCGTGCTCAACATCGGGATCGAGGGGATGATGCTGGCCGGCGCCTATGCCGGTTTCCTCGGCGCGTATCAGACCGGATCGCTCTGGGTCGGCTTCCTCTATGGGATCGGCGCCGGGATGGCGGTGGCGTCGGTGATGGCGGTGCTGTGCGTCCGGCTCGGGCTGAACCAGATCGTCATCGGCATCGGCCTGACGCTGGGGGCGGAGGGGCTGACCGCCCTGCTCCACCATGTCAGGTTCAGCCGCTCCTATCCCCGGTTGCCGGGCGTCGAAACGCTGCCGGTGCCGGGGCTGGCGGACCTGCCTATCGTCGGCCCCGCCCTGTTCGACCGGCACCCCATCGTCTACCTGGCGGTCGCGTCGGCGGTGGCGCTGTCGGTGCTGTACCGGAGGACGCATCTCGGGCTGACGCTGAGAGCGGCGGGCGACAAGCCGGCGGCGCTCGACGCCGCCGGGGCCGATGTCGTGCGGACGCGGGTCGCGGCTGTTCTGTGTACCGGCGCCTTCGCGGGGCTCGGCGGAGCCTTCATGGCGGAGGTCGGGGCGGGGCTGTTCGTCCCGTTCATGACGGGAGGCGCCGGGTTCATCGCGATCGTGCTGGCGATGCTGGCCCGGGGCCGGCCGTTGTGGGTGCTGGCGGGAGCGGTTCTGTTCGGCGCCTGTTTGTCGATGACGACGGCGCTTCAGGTCGCCGAATTCGATGTGCCGACCGACGTGATCCAGATGCTGCCGTTCGCTGCCGTCATGGCCGTTCTGGTCGTCTTCGGGCGCGGCGCCAGCTTGCCGGCGGCGCTGGGATCGGCTTATGTCCGGGGCAGCCGCGATACGGACGGCGAGCGGTCATAAGAAATGCCAGCCCCCGAGGGAGCCGGCTTCCAGTTCACACCCATCCACACGGGTATCGGGTCGTGGGGTCACAATGGCTTTGATTACTCTGCCAGGGTGAACGCCGGGCGCGGCGGCATGGCCTTGGGCAGCTGGCCGGCCTTGGGAGCCCGCAGCAGGAACGCCAGCAGGAAGACCGAGCCGGCCTGGATCAGGCCGAAGAACATGAAGGTCTGTTCGTAGCCGGACGGCGCGATCATAATGACGCTGCAGTTTGTAAAGAATCCTGGAAACGAAAGAAAGCTGCGTCGCAACGCCTCAGCGTGAACGGTTAATCAATTAACCACTTCAAGGGCGGCTGGTAGTTGGTATATTGTATGCCACACCGCAGATTAAGACGGTGCCTAAGCGTTTGAAAACACACGGAGGAAGCCATGAAGGCCGGCGATATCATGACCCGCAACGTCATTACGATCGATGCCGACAGTACGGTGGCGCAGGCGGCTCAGCGCATGCTGGACCACCGGATCAGCGGCATGCCGGTGGTGGACGGTAGCGGACGGGTAATCGGAATCATCAGCGAAGGCGATCTGCTGCACCGGGCCGAAACCGGCACCGAACGGCGCAAGTCGTGGTGGCTCGGGCTGATGGCGGGCGCCTCGTCCCAGGCGGAGAACTTCACGCGTGAGCACGGCCGCACCGTGCGTGACGTGATGAGCGCCAATGTCATCAGCGTCGACGAGAACACCGACCTCAACGAGGTCGTCCACATGATGGAGGGAAAGCGGATCAAGCGCGTGCCCGTCCTGAGCAACCGCCAAGTCGTCGGCATCATCAGCCGTGCAAACCTGATGCGCGTCCTGGCGACCATGGAACCCGCCGCCGCCGCTCCGGCCGCCGACGACCGCACGATCCGCGACCGGGTGCTCCAGGCCTACAAGGGTCAAAGCTGGGCGCCCGATTTCGGCGAGAACGTCGTCGTCAAGGACGGCGTCGTCCATCTCTGGGGCTCCGTGCGGACCGAGTCACAGCGTCAGGCCCTGCTGGTCGGTGCAAGGAACGTGGCGGGCGTGCGCGAGGTCGTGGACCACATCGACGTCGTCAGCCCGGTCGCGGAAGGCTTTGTCGGTTGGTGACGTAAGCCGGCTCGTCAAGGTTGGCGAACGCGGAAAGGCCGCCCCGATGGGCGGCCTTATCTGTCTTCGATTGTCGAAGTTAGGTTTTGTGACGGAGATTGTGTGTCTTCGGCGCAGGCTTACTGCTGCGCACGGCGCTCATAGAGGAGACGATCGATTTACCTATCGGTAAACGATGAGATCAAGCCGATCGAGCGATTAGTAAGGCTTAGCTTCACGCGT
>NZ_JCACHA010000831.1:0-8717 GCF_059503625.1 Skermanella sp. | reverse complement strand
ATCAGGGAATCATAAGCGATTCCAATGCCTCAAGCTTTTTCCGGACGGACACTTACTGAAACCGAGAAACTGAAGTATCCGCAACTCACAGTTTCTTTAAAACTTCTCGGATCAAAGCCCCGCCGCCCGCCGTTTCCAGCTCTGATGAAGGACAGGCAAGGGGGCAGGGAAAATGGAGTTCCGGTTTCCGGACGGGTTCATCTGGGGCGCCGCCACCGCCGCCTTGCAGATCGAGGGCGCCACGCGGGAAGACGGGCGCGGCCCGTCCCAGTGGGATGTCTTCTGCCGCGATCATCCGGAGCGGATCTGGCAGGAAGCGACGCCCGACCTTGCCTGCGATCACTACCACCGCTGGCCGGAAGACGTCGGCCTGATCAAGCAGTTCGGCCAGAACGGCTACCGCCTGTCGATCGCCTGGCCCCGGATCGTTCCGGACGGCACGGGTGCGGTAAACCCCGCAGGCGTCGCCTTCTACCGCAAGCTCTTCAAGGCCCTGATCGACGCCGGGATCGAGCCCAACGTCACCCTCTACCACTGGGACCTGCCGGCTCCGCTGGCGGCAGCAGGAGGATGGGAGAACCCCGCCACCCTGGACGCCTTCCTCCGCTACGCCCGCGTCTGCTTCGAGGAATTCGGCGATCAGGTCAAGCTGTGGTCCACCTTCAACGAGCCGTCCTGGTCCACGCTCAACGGCTACGTCACGGCACTGCATCCGCCCCTCAAGCACGACTACAAAGCCGCCGTCCAGGTCGCCTACAACCTGATGGTCGCCCACGCCCGCACGGTCAAGCTGTTCCACTCGCTCGGTCACGGCTCCGGCGGCCCCGGCATGATCGGCATCGTCCAGAACATGTGCCCGGTCTACCCGGCGACCGGCAGCGCCGCAGACGCCAAGGCTGCCAGTATCGCCGATGCGGTCTATAACCGCTGGTTCATCGACCCAGCATTGCTGGGCGAGTTCCCGCGCGAAGCGCTCGACCTCTATCGCGAGCACGGCATCCTGCCGGAGATGAAGCGCGAGGACCTCGACGTCATCGCCGGCGACACCGTCGATTTCATCGGCGTCAACTACTACTTCCCGCACTACGCCTCGGCCGACGCTGATGAGACCATCTTCGGCCTCAACACCTCCGGCAACAAGGACGAGGACTGCCACTTCTCGATCAAGGGCCAGTTCAAGTTCGTCAGGAATCCCAAGGGCCGCTACACCGACTGGGCCTGGGAAATCTACCCTCCCGGCCTCTACGACCTGCTCGCCCGCGCCCATCAGTACCGCCCCGGCATGCCGATCTACGTGACCGAGAACGGCATTGGCGCCCAGGAAACCCTCGACGCCGAAGGCACCGTGGACGACCAGTACCGGATCGATTTCGTCCGCGAGCACCTGGAGGTGATCCACCGGGCGATCGGCGAGGGGATGAACGTGCGGGGCTATTACATGTGGGCGCTGCTGGACAACTTCAGCTGGCTGAACGGCTATAAGAAGCGCTACGGTTTCTTCTTCGTCGATCGCGACACCATGCAACGCTATCCGAAGAAAAGCGCATACTGGTACCGCGACGTGGCGGCGCAAAACGGCTTTTCCACCTGACACCGATCAATGAATAACTGCCGGAGACGGTCGAACGATGAACGATAACCAGCAATTCCGCGCCGTTATGTGGGATATCGACGGCACCCTGCTGCTCAGCGAGTCCATGCATTTCCGGGCCTTGCGCCACACGGTAGGGACCGAGGGCAAGCACGTCCCCGACGATTTCCATCACGAGATCGTCGGCCGCGCCGCCCGCGTCGTCTACCAGACGGTCCGCGACCGCTTCGATCTCAAGATGAGCTTCGACCAATTCCGCCGCCTGAAATACGGCTACTACACCGAACACGCCCACGAGATCGAGATCCGGCCCGGCGCCCTCGAAGCCTGGCGCACCTTCGCCGAACACGGCCTGCGCCAAGCCCTCGTCTCCAACTCCGACCGGATCGTGGTCAACGCCAATATCCGCGTGCTGGGGCTGGAGGAGCCGGGCTTCATTTCCGTCTCGATCAACGACGTGGTGAACGGCAAGCCGCACCCTGAACCCTACCATCGCGGCGCCACCCTGCTGGGGGTCGAGCCGCACCAGTGCATCGCCGTCGAGGACAGCCCGACCGGCGCCCGCGCGGCCCATGCCGCCGGCACCCGCGTCATCGCATGGCCGGAGGACCTGGAGCTGGAGTTCCCGCCGGAAATTCCGCCCATCTCCGACATCGGGGCGGAGGTAGCGCACATCCTCAAGGTGTAGATTGGAGCAGAAGGGCAGGTCTTTGAACACCAAAGGGGGACTGTGCGTTCGGGGAAGCAGCCGTATAACCAAAACAACCGGACCCGTGGGGGCAGGGGCCACCGCGCACCGGTGAACATCAGGGAGGCACCATGCAGACGACTTCTCAGTCCAGCCTGAAGCCCGGCAGCCTGAAGATCGTCGCACCACTCGGGGGCATCCTCGTGCCCCTGGATCAGGTGCCCGATCCCGTTTTTGCCCAGAAGATGGTGGGAGACGGGATCTCCCTGGACCCCATCTCCAACGAACTGCTGGCGCCGGTCGCCGGCACCGTGACCCAGCTCCACAACGCCCACCACGCCCTCACGATCACGACCCCGGAAGGCATCGAAGTCCTGGTCCATATCGGGCTGGATACCGTGATGCTGCGCGGCGACGGCTTCTCGCCCCGCGTCAAGATGGGCGACACGGTCAAGGTCGGCCAGCCCGTCATCGGCTTCGACGCCGACCGCGTCGGCCGCAACGCCCGCAGCCTGCTGACCGAGATCGTCGTCGCCAACTTCGAACGCGTCGCCCAGATGACCCCCGCGTCCGGGATGGTCGAAGCCGGCCGCAGCGTCATCCTGGAACTGACCCTCAAGGACGGTGCCGCGAACGGTGCAGGCATCGCCGATACCGCAGCACCCGGAGCCGAAGCGCAGTCCGAAGGCATCCCCCTGCCGAACCACGCCGGGCTGCACGCAAGGCCCGCCGCCGTGCTGGCCGCCGCCGCCAAGACCTTCAACTCGCAGATCCACCTGATCCGGGGCAACGACAAGGTCAACGCCAAGTCGCTGGTCGCGATCATGGGCCTGTCCACCAAGCAGGGCGATGTCGTCACGGTCAAGGCGACCGGCCCGGACGCCGATAAGGCGGTAGCATCCCTGGCGTCTTTGATCGCGGACGGCTGCGGCGAGAAGCCCGGCGAAGCACCGCAGCCCGCCGCCGAACCAACTCCGACAGCCGCCCGCGCCTTCCCGACCGATGCCGACGAGATCGCCGGCGTCCCGGCCTCCCCCGGTCTCGCCATCGGCCGGATCTTCCAGTACCGCCACGATGTGGTCGAGGTCGAGCAGAAGGGCGGCGCCTCCGCTGACGAGCGCCGCAAGCTCGACACCGCCCTGGCCGAGGCCGGGACCCAGATCGAAGAGCTGAAGGGCCACATGCGCGACCCCTCCAAGGCCAAGATCCTGGACGCCCACAAGGAACTGCTCGAAGACCCCGACCTCGTCGATCTGGCGCTCGACGGCATCGCGGGCGGCTCCAGCGCCGCGTATTCCTGGCGCGAAGCCTTCACCCGCTACGCCAAACAGCTGGAAGGCCTCGACAATCCCCTGCTGCGCGAACGCGCCACCGACATCCGCGACGTCGGCAGGCGGGTCCTAGGCCTGCTGGCCGGGATCCGCCAAGAGAAGATCGAAGTCCCGCAGGACGCCATCCTGGTCGCCGAGGACCTGGCGCCCTCCGACATCGCCTCGATCGACCGCACCCGCGTGCTGGGCTTCTGCACCACCAGCGGCGGCGCCACCAGCCACGTCGCGATCATCGCCCGCTCGTTCGGCATTCCCGCGATCTGCGGCATCGACGAGTCGGCCCTGCACCTCGACGACGGCGCCCAGGTCCTGCTCGACGGCGGACGCGGCATGCTCCGCCGCAACCCGAACGAAGCGGAAGTCGCCCGCGCCCGCGAGCAGATCGCCAGGTCAACCGAGCGCCGCCGGGAGGAACTGGCGACCGCGATGCAGCCGGCTCAGACCCGCGACGGCCACCGGATCGAAGTCGTCGCCAACATCCGCAACGCCGACGACGCCCTGGCGGCGGTCGCCGCCGGCGGCGAGGGCGTCGGATTGCTGCGCTCCGAGTTCCTGTTCGACGAGCGCGATCAGGCCCCCGGCGAGGACGAGCAGGCCCGATCCTACGGCGCCGTCGCCGAAGTGCTCGGCCGTGGCCGTCCCCTGATCATCCGTACCCTGGACGTCGGCGGCGACAAGCCGCTCTCATATCTGCCGCTCCCCAAGGAGGAAAACCCCTTCCTAGGACTGCGCGGCATCCGCGTCAGCCTGGACCAGCCGGCGATGTTCCGCACCCAGCTCCGCGCAATCCTGCGGGCGGCCCCGCTGTCCGACCTGCATATCATGTTCCCGATGATCGCGACGCTGGAGGAACTGCGCGCCGCCAAGCGCATCCTGGCGGAGGAACAGGCGGCCACCGCCAGCGAGACCAGCGCCACCGCCAGCGTCAAGGTCGGCATCATGGTGGAAGTGCCGTCCGCCGCCGTCCAGGCCGATATCCTGGCGGCTGAATGCGACTTCTTCTCGATCGGCACCAACGACCTGACCCAGTACACGCTGGCGATGGACCGGGGCCACCCCAAGCTCGCCCGACAAGCCGACGGGTTGCACCCGGCGGTCCTCCGCATGATCAAGCTGACGACCGACGGCGCGCGGAAGCACGGCAAATGGGTCGGCGTCTGCGGCGGCATCGCGTCCGACCTGATCGCGATCCCGGTCCTGATCGGGCTCGGCGTCAAGGAGCTGTCCGTCACCGTGCCGACGATCCCGGCAATCAAGGCAGCCATCGGCAGAATCTCCCTGTCCGAATGCCAGGCCTTGGCCGAGGAAGTGCTGGCGCTGGGAACGGCGGAGCAGGTCCGGGCGCGGCTGGCCCCCTTCGCGGAATAACGGTCGACTGACCGACAAAGACCAAACAAAGAATAATTGGGGAAATCAATGGCCCAGAGTCCATTCGCCTTCCTTCAGAAGATCGGCAAGTCCCTGATGCTGCCGGTCGCCGTGCTGCCGGTCGCCGGTCTGCTGCTGGGTATCGGCGCCGCGAATTTCGGCTGGATGCCGGAAATCCTGTCGCTTCTGATGAAGAACTCCGGCGACGTGATCTTCGCCAACCTGCCCCTGATCTTCGCGATCGGCGTGGCGCTGGGCTTCACCGAGAACGACGGCGTCTCCGCCATAGCAGCCGCCATCGGCTACATGGTCATGCTCGCCACCATGGGCGTCATGGCCGGGGTCTGGGGCGTCGAGCCCAAGGTCATCATGGGCATACCGGCGATGGAGACCGGCGTCTTCGGCGGCATATTGGCGGGCGGCCTAGCCGCCTATATGTTCAACAAATACTATAAGATAACGCTGCCGACATACCTGGGCTTCTTCGCCGGCAAGCGGTTCGTCCCCATCGTCACCGCCCTGTCGGCCATCGTGTTGGGGGCGCTGCTGTCCGTCGTCTGGCCGCCCGTGCAGCACGGCATCGACGTGTTCTCCCACTGGGCCGCCGTCAGCGATCCGCGCACCGCCGCCACCGTCTACGGCTTCGTCGAGCGCCTGCTGATCCCGTTCGGCCTGCACCACATCTGGAACGTCCCGTTCTTCTTCGAGATCGGCACCTTCACCGGCCCCAACGGTCAGGTCGTCCACGGCGACATCAACCGCTTCTTCGCAGGCGATCCGACCGCCGGCATCCTGGCCGGCGCCTTCCTGTTCAAGATGTTCGGCCTCCCCGCCGCCGCCATCGCGATGTGGCACGAAGCGCGGCCCGAGAACAAGGCCAAGGCCGGCGGCATCCTGATCTCGGCGGCGCTGACCTCCTTCCTGACCGGCATCACCGAACCGATCGAGTTCGCCTTCCTGTTCGTCGCGCCCGTCCTCTACTTCTTCCACGCCGTCCTGGCGGCCTCCACGCAGTTCGTCATGAACTCGCTGGGAGCCCACATGGGCTTCACCTTCTCGCAGGGCGGCATCGACTTCGTCGTCTTCAACGTCTTCGGCGGCAACGCCCAGAAGTGGTGGCTGGTGCTGATCCTGGGACCGGTCTACGCCGTGATCTACTACGTCGTGTTCCGCACCTCGATCCGCATGTTCAACCTGAAGACCCCTGGCCGCGAGATCGAGACCGAAGACGCCCGCGCCACCAGCTCCTCCGGCGAGGGCGGACGCTCGCGCGACCTCGTCGTCGCATTCGGCGGACGCAACAACATCACCAGCCTGGACGCCTGCATCACCCGCCTCCGCATCGCGGTCAAGGACCCGGCCAAGGTCGATCAGGCCCGGCTGAAATCGATGGGTGCCGCCGGAGTCATGGTGGTCGGCGGCGGAGTCCAGGCCATTTTCGGCCCGCTGTCGGAGAACATGAAGACCGGCATGCAGGAATACCTGCGCAGCACCGGAGCGGAAGCCGACCTCGAAACCCCCGCCGCCACCGCTGCCGCCACTCCCTCTCCCGCGATCCCGGTGGAGACCCCGACGCGCCCCGCTGGCGACGCCAAGCGCGCCGAGAGCATCCGTCAGGCGCTGGGAGGCGCCGGCAACATCAAGACGCTGGAAGCCCTCGCCACCACCCGCTGGCGGGTGGAACTCGACGACGGCCGGCGGCTCGACGCGGCAGCCCTGAAGCAGGCCGGCGTCGTGGCCGTCATGCCGCTGGCTGCCAACGTCTTCCACCTGATCGTCGGGTTCGACGCCGCCGAACTCGCCGATGCTCTCGGAAAGCCTGCCGCCAAGGCCGCCGAATAACCAAGCCATTAAGGGACGTGGAATGGACCGGATAACCGTCGGACTGATCGGCTACGGGCTCGCCGGTTCCGTCTTCCACGCCCCGCTGGTCATGGTCGAGCCGCACCTGCGGCTCGCCAAGGTGGTCACCAGCCGCAGGGAGCAGGTAGGCACCGACCTGCCCGGTGTGGACGTAGTGGAGAGCGCCGAAGCCCTGTTCGCCGACCCCGAAATCGACCTGGTGATCGTCGCCTCCCCCAACACCACCCACGTCCCCTACGCCAAAGCGGCACTCCACGCCGGCAAGCACGTCGTCATCGACAAACCCTTCGCCCCTACCCTGGGCGAAGCCGACGCCTTGATAGCCTTGGCTGAGGAAAAAGGCCGCCTGCTCAGCGTCTTCCATAACCGCCGCTGGGACGACGGCTTCCTCACCGCCCGCCACTGCATCGACCAGGGCCTCGTCGGCACCATCGCCCATTACGAGGTCCACTTCGACCGCTTCCGCCCCGCGATCAAGCAAGGCTGGCGCGAGCAGCCTCTCGCAGCCTCCGGCCTGCTCTACGACCTAGGCTCCCACCTGATCGACCAGGCCCTTGTCCTGTTCGGCCTGCCCAAAACCGTCACCGCCGACGTCATCACCCAGCGTCCGCAAGCCGTCATGGACGACTACTTCCACCTGATCCTGGACTACGGCCGCCTGCGCGCCATTCTGCACGCCGCCACCCTGGTCTGCCGCCCCGGCCCGCACATCACCCTCCACGGCGACGCCGGCAGCTATTCCAAACACGGCCTCGACCCGCAGGAATCCGCCCTCAAAGCCGGCCAACGCCCCGGAGCGCCCGGCTGGGGCCGCACCACCCAGCACGGCACCCTGACTCGCGCCGACGGCACCGGAACACCCCTCGAAACTCTCCCCGGCCGCTACGAAGCCTATTACGCCGCCATCGCCGCCAGCATCCGCAACGGCACCCCGCCGCCGGTGACAGGCGCCGAAGCCCGCAACGTCATGCTCGTGCTGGAAGCGGCGATCCGGAGTGCGGCGGAACGGCGCACGGTGGCGGTGATTTGAGAGGATTTTCAGCGCCGTCTTGACCGATATAAGGATCATCCTGAACCGCCAAGAAATTCCTGACTGCCGGAAGCTCAATGATCACGAGCAGACTCACCAAGAAGGCGCAGACCACCATCCCGCAAGCGGTGCGCGTCGCTCTCGGTTTGCGCGAGGGGGATCAAATTGCCTACAACATCGAAGAGGGGCGCGTCGTCCTGACGCGCGCGGCCAATGAACCGGTCGATGATCCGTTTCACACCTTCACTGAATGGAACTCCGAGACGGATCGGCGAGCCTATGGCGACCTTTGAACCGTAGAGCGACGGAAGGGTTTCCGGTCGGGTCCGTATTACGAACGGCCAAAGTTGCTGTCATTGATGTCCGTAACACGGAACGCGTCATACCAGCGGCATTGAAGCATGATCCGTCTGGGTTGTTGAATGTCAGGCCTCTTCAGCCCGACATCTCCGCCGGAATTTGACCAGACTCCAAAACCCGAACAACTTGATTACTTTCGCTCGATAGAGCATACTAATTGCTCAAAGGAGCAGATCATGTCCCGTTCAACGACCCAAGCGACGACCGCACCTGCCCCAAAGCGGCCGTCAGAAAGGCTGTCATATCTCGCAGTCTATCGGGCATCGCCGCTTGAGCGTATCGGCATGATCAAGCACGGCGTCCGCGCCACGGAGGCGAAGCGGATCATCGCGGAACTTGGCATCGGACAGGGCTCTGCCCTCAAGGCCCTGAACCTATCCCCCGCCACCGTCAACAAGAAGGCGAAGCAGGACCAAACCCTGTCGCCCGCTGAAAGCGAGCGCGTCATCGGTTTCGCCAAGCTCGTCGGGCAGTTGGAGGCGATAA
>NZ_JCACHA010000830.1:0-8752 GCF_059503625.1 Skermanella sp. | reverse complement strand
AGACTCGCACGGTCCACAGGCCAAGTGAATCAGCAGAGTGCGTCAGAGCACTAGTTTACCGGAAGGGCGCCTTCGCTAGATCGCCAATCTGCAAGGGCCAGCTGCGGCACAGTCTGCGGCAGCGGATCCATGATTGATGATGTCTGTTACCGTGCAAAACGCGGCTGCAACGAACTTGTTTCAACGTCGGTGATGCGGCCATCTTGCGTCAGGCGCAGCTCGAGCACGTCCACAAGCCACGCGTTGCTCGGGCTCGTTCGACGAGATATCCGCAGCGGATGCAGTTGGCACCATTATCATCCGCGGCGAAGGGGTCGGCGAAACGCCGCTTCGTCCCTTTAGGCGCATTTGAGGCTGCGTCATGCTGCTCGTGGTGTTTGATGGTTGCGGTGCCGCTCGGCACCTCAACAAGCCCCTCGCCCGTCAGGGCTGCTTGCTGCGCTGATGGCTCCCATGCCGGCATCACATGCACGGTTGGCGGCGTGGGCTCGGGCACCACCGGTCGCGCTTCTGGAAGTGAGACAGGCGAAGCCGTCTTCGCACGAAATCCATCAGGCCAACTCTCCGCATGGGCATCGCGTCGCACTGGATGCGGCTGACTCCTCAGCGGCCTCGGTGTCGCATGCGCGACATGCACAACTTCAACGACCCGGTTAGCCATAGTGCCAAAGCGGTTCTTACGAGGTGCCGTGACAATGTGGCGCGTTTCGCTGGAAGATGTGGCCCGCTTCAAATGGCGTGAGAAAACGCGATCTGCTTCTGACATAAACATCCATTATTGCTGGTGGCCGCCTTTCATAAGCTGGCCGATAATGACACACCGGGAGTTGGCGTCCCTACCGGAGTTTTATACTCACAAATCCAAGAGGGCACGCGTTTGATCAACACGGGAACTCATCATTGGATGCAGTTCGGGCTGCGACTTTAGCATGAGCTCTGCGCTCGGGCCGTGCGGGCTTGGCAAGTGCAGTAGCGAGAGGTCATTCACCCTTTCAACCTCAGCCGCCAGCCTTCGGCTAGCTCGGGCAGCGCCGCGATCTCCCCCGGGGCCGGACCGTCGTTGGTGCGAGATAGAGCACGCGGAGCAGGCGCGAGAGTGACGAGGCAAGGCGTGGCCGCTCCTGCAACACCAGAGGCATGCCAGGCGCTACAGCGCCTTGGCGCAGCACACGGCAGTACCAGCCCGTCCGGCGCGGCGCCTGCACGACCCCCGCCATGCCGGACACCCCGAAGCGGTGGTTCAGCTTCCAGGACGGCTGACGCGCCTGGCTGACCTAAAGCAGCGCTGTCCCGGCCTGCCAGACATCCCGGACGCACACGCCTGCCTCGTCGATGCCGGTTAAGGCCAGGTTCTCCCCAACGCGCCTGGCACAGCGAGAAGCGTGGCGGCAGGGCCAGACCGCGCAGCCGCTCCCCGATGTCACTGAGGAGCAGCGTCGGCGTTCCTTGCATGGGGTTGTCGGGCTAGCCCCCTACCCCGGTCAGTCCTCCCAGAGCTGGATTGCCTCCTCAGCAACCAGATCGGGTAGCTCCTCGGGAAAGAAGAGCTTTGCCCCAGGCACCTCCCGCACGCCCCGTGAGTTTGGCAGGACGCGGTCGAGGTAGGACGCTCCTTCGCGCGAGAAAAACACGTCACCGGTGCCCCACAGCACCCGCGCCGGAGCCGCCACCTTTCGCAGCTCGGGCTCCAGGCCCCTCAGCGGGTTCGGCGCTAGTGCCGCTGCGTATGCGTTCACGAGGGCCTTTCGCTCGGGCGAGGCGACCAAAGGCGCGAGGTAGTGCTCGCGCGCGGCCTCGGTGAGGTTGGCCGGGTCGGTGTAGGCAAGCCCACCCAGGCCTTGAGGCGAGGCCGCGACCGCCGGGCTCCCGAGGTTGGGGGCGATGACCGCGTCTGCGAGCTGGCCCGCCCTCCCCAGCTCGATCATGGGCAGCAGCAGCGCCGGTGGGCTGTCCAGCTCGGTATCGCCATTGGTCAGGAGGAGGCTGCGAACCCGCTCGGGGTGCCGGGCGGCCAGGAGTTGGGCGACGCCGGTGTTGCTGTCATTCGCTACAATGTCCACGGGCCCTGCCCCGAGCCGGTCGAGCAACTCACACAGCATCACAACCTGGTCGCCGAAGCCGACCCTTTGGGCAGGCAGGACCTCGGTGTAGCCCAGCCCGAGCATGTCAGGCGCGATGCAGCGGCGCCGACCGGCGAGGCGTGCGGTCACGCCACGCCACTGGAAGCCAGCCAACGGGAAGCCGTGCAGAAAGAGTGCGGACGGGCCCGTGCCCCGCTCAACATAGGCAACCGCGCCGGCGGATGTCGGGGCGAAGCGACGTTCAGCGGTCCAGGCCTGCGCGTCCCGGGCATCGAGCATCTCTTGATTGGGCATGGCGAGTGCTCCCTACTTCACCGCGAAGATACGATGGATTACGCCGCCATCGCCGGTCCGCGACTTCGTCACGCAGACGACGGTGTTGAGCCAGGCGTAGCGAGCGTCGCCGGTTTCGATCTGCGGACAGGTGCGGAAGTAGTACCGGTCGGCGCCGGCTGGGTCGTCGGGCTTGGCGAAGTCGAGCGCGTAACCGCGGTTCACCTCATCCACCATCATCAGGCCATGCCAGTGGACGTAGAGGATCGCGCCGTCGTCGGTCCGCAGGCACATGCGCACGTCGAGGGCGCCGTTGCCGTCCGAGCGGATGCGGGACCAGTCCGCGCCCGACATGGGGATGACCTCGCCGCTGAGCCTCGGGCCCTCGAACCGCCCACCGGTGACGTTGAAGATCATGCGATAGCCGCTGGGTGTTTGGCCGACATGCGTCGGGCTGGCGAGTGGGATGCGCGCCTCGAACAGGAACTCGGTATCCACCTCAGGCGGGGCGAGCTGCTGATGTGCGGTCATGACCTCTCCTCTCGCGCCGGGCTGTTGTCCGGGGCGCTGCTTCGCTTCGCTGATGCCGACCTGTCAGGGTTCAGTGAGCCGAGCCGTGCTGGGCGGCACGCGTGCGCTCGGGCCGCTGGCGAACCGCCGGCGTGGCTGCACGCCGGAAGCCGGACGGGGACCGGCGGTAGGTCTCGGCAAAGGCCGCGCTCATGCGGCGCGCGCTTGGAAAACCCGATCGGGCAGCGACCTCGGAGATCGGCAGGTCGGTTTCGGTCAAGAGGCGCTTGGCCCGTTGCACCCGAAGCGTCCCTGCAATCTGCAGAGGGGAGGCGCCGAGATGCTCGGCGAAGAGTCGGCCCAGGTGCCGGGAACCGACCCCGACGCGTGCCGCCAGATCCTCGACACCGGCCGCGTCGAGCACGCCATCCTCGATGAGCTTGAGAGCGCGTTCGACGGTCGTGCGGGTACCCTTCCATGCCGGGCAGAACGGTGCCGTCTCCGGCCGGCAGCGCAGGCAAGGGCGGTAGCCGGCACGCTCGGCGGCGGCGGCGCTCGGATGGAAGGTGACGTTCTCCCGGCGTGGCATGCGGACCTTGCAGACGGGCCGGCAGTAGATGCCGGTTGTCCGGACGCCCACAAAGAAGAGGCCGTCGAACGACGGGTCTCGCCTGATCATCGCCTCCTCGCAGGTCTTCGCATCGAGCATGCGTCGAACCTAGGCGTGGGAAGCCGCCGTGGGGAGAGGACGCGACATGATCACGTCCGAAAGCGACCGGTCCCTCTCCCCCGCCCAGCAGCAGACCGCTTTCAATGACCAAGGCAGGAGCGGGCGCCGGCTTTCACAGCGTTACGCCGTCAGCCGGCGCGCCGAAGCGGCTCGCCGAACTCCAGGACGTTGCCCTCCATGTCCTTCACGAAGCCGACGCGTCGCCGGAAGGGGGTGCCGTCGAGGTCATAGGTTTCCGCCCGCACGAAGGTGGGCACGCCCGCGTTAGCCAAGCCGTCAAGAGCCGCACCGACGTCCTCCACGCGGAAGCAGAGGTGGCCATAGCCGGTACGCGCGAAGTGCTCTGGAAAGCTCATCGCCTCCGGCAAGCCAGTCCCGCCGGCATCGACTTCGACGAGTTCCAGCATCGTGTCGTTCAGGCGCAGGTAGGCAAGGCGCTTGCCGTTCAGGGCGGCGACGCGCCACGCCACCTCGACCCGGAAGCCGAGCTTCGCCTGGTACCAGGCCAGTGCGGCGTCGAAGTCCCGCACATTGAGCGAGACGTGGTCGAAGCGCATGCCCACGGCGGCGGCAGGCACCGCCTCCGCGGCGAGCGGGAGGCCGAGCTCGACAAAGGCGGCGGCGGAGAGCAGGTTGCGACGGTCCATGATGGCGATCCTTTCGTATGGGACAGGGTCAGGCGTCCGTCAGGTCGCGCAGGTTCTCCTCGAGATGCGCGATGCTGGTCGTGCCGGGGATGACGATCACGTTCGGCGAGCGGGCGAGCAGCCAGCGCAGTGCCGCGGCGGGATCGAGCCGTGCGCCGCGCTGCATCGGATGCGCGCCGAGCGGGCCATAGGGAATGAAGGCAATGCCCTTGCTCGCCGTGTAATCCACCAGCGCCTCGCTCCCGCGTTCCTCGGCGTTGAGGCGGTTCTGGACGGATGCGATGGGCCCGACGGCCAGCGCGCGGTCGAGCTCCTCACGGGTGACGTTGGAGAGGCCGATGTGGCGGATCTTGCCGGCCCGGCGAGCGGCGTCCAGTGCGGCAACGCTTCGCTCGATCGGCGTCTTCCGGTCGACCTGGTGAAGCTGGAACAAATCGATCCGGTCCACTCGGAGCCGGGCGCGCGCCTCATCCACCTGGCGGGCGAGGGTGTCAGGGGAGCCGTCGACGACGATCTCCGTCGGGCCGCGCTTGTCCACGCCGCCCTTCGTGGCAATCACGACCCCGTCTAGGTAGGGGTGCAGCGCCTCGGCGATCAGCGCCTCATTGTGCCCGGGGCCGTAGGCACGGGCGGTGTCGAAGAGGCGGATGCCGAGCTCGGCCGCCCGGCGCAGCAATGCCTTGCCTCCCTCCCAGTCCGCGTAGGGGCCGAAATTGCCAGGCTGGCCGGTGAGGCGCATGGCGCCGAAGCCGAGGCGGGGGACGACGAGATCGCCACCGATGGCGAAGGTGCTGGTCATGAGTGTGGGCTCCTGCGGGTGGGGGGTGGGGGTCAGGCGGTGAGCCGCTCGACGAGGGCGCGCACGCGAGGCGCGACAATCGTCACGGCAGGGAAGGCGAAGGACCAGGCCAGGGCGTAGGCGTGCAGCCAGCGCCCGACGAAGCCGGTACCGAGGCCGGTGTTGACCGCGGTGATCGCGGCCGAGAGGGCGCCGGAGAGGCTGGTCGCCATGAAGAAGGCGAAGAGCACCGGCGCGCAGCGGCGCGGGATGTTGGGCAGCGCTGAAAGGCGGAGGGCGGGGGACACTGGCATGGGCTCCGGGGGTTGCGGTGCCCGGCAATCTGCCGCTCAGGACAGGTCGAAAGAATTCTCGTCAGATCGACAGCAATTGTTGATGTGGCTAAAGAATGGAGCCGTGCCAACCGATCTCCGCCTCGTTGCGACCTTCGTCGAGGTCGCCCGCCGCCTCTCCTTCTCGGGCGCCGCCCGCGCGCTCGGCCTGACGCCCGGGTCGGTGAGCCTCAACATCCGGCATCTGGAGGAGCAGCTCGGCGCCCGGCTGCTGACCCGCACCACACGACAGGTACGGCTAACGCCAGAAGGCGAGCGCTATCTCGCCCGCTGCGGCCCGGCCCTGGAAGCCTTGGCTGAGGCCGACGGCGCGGTACGCGAGGAGCGGGAAGCGCTCACAGGCCGGCTGCGGATCAGCAGCACGACCGCCTTCGGCCGGACCCACCTTCTGCCGGTGATTGCTGACTTCACCGCGGCGCATCCCAACCTCGAGGTGGAGCTGTCGCTGTCTGACCGCTTTGTCGACCTCGTGGCGGAGGGCTTCGACCTAGCGATCCGGGGCGGCGTGCTGCCGGTCAACGAGTATGTCTCGCGGCTGATCCTCCCGGTGACCATGCTGGTCTGCGCCTCGCCGGGCTATGCGGCGCGGCATGGGCTGCCACGCACACTGGACGAGATCAGCACCCATCGGCTAATCGGCATGCGCAGTAACCCATCGCAGGAGGTCTTTGCCTGGGAGTTCGCCGGCGAGGGTGGCGTGCAGCGGCGGCCGATTGCCCCTGTCTTCGTGGTGAACGACCCGGAAGGGGTAGCGCTCGCCGCCGCGGCCGGCATGGGCCTGGGGCAGGTTGGCTCGAACATCGTCTTGCCGAAGGTTGCTGCAGGGTCGCTGGTGCTTGCGCTGACGGAACACGCGGTGCGCTCACGCGGGCTCTATGCCGTCTACCCCTCGCGCCGCTTCGTGCCGCGGCGGCTCACGGCCTTTGTCGCCGCCGCCGCGGAAGCCTTCGCCCAGCGGCCGGACCTCGTTTGGACGCTTTGACCGACTGCCTAGGTGCCTGTTTTAAGCCGTGGAACGGATGTTTGACGATCCGTAACAGCAGTCCCAGAGTGGACGACATGCCAGTAGTGATGTCATATACGACATCATGGCTCTGCGAGTGGTCTTGGATACCGACGTGATCGTTGCCGGATTCGCAAGTGCCGCGGGCGCGTCCCGCCGGCTCCTGCTCGCGGCGCTCGACAAAGAGATGCGCCTGCTTCTGTCGACGCCTCTAATCCTAGAATACGAGGCCGTGCTCACACGCACTTCGGTGCTCGAGATGGCGGGCATCTCGGCGGAGGAAGTGCTGGCGGTGCTCGACGAGTTTGCCGGCGTTTGCGTGCCCGTGGCATTCGACTTCCGCGTCCGCCCGGGCGCGCGCGACCCGGACGACGACCTGGTGCTGGAGACAGCGGTGAACGGCGGCGCCGACGTCATCGCAACGTTCAACTTGGCCAACCTGCGCGACGGCGCGGCGCGGTTCGGCATTCCGGTCGAGCGACCGGGCGAGGTGCTGAGAAGGATGAGGGGATGACCAGTTTCCCGCTGAGGCTACCCGACGACTTGAAGGAGCGCGCGGCCGCCCAGGCCGAGGCAGCAGGCGTGAGCCTGAACCAGTACATCGCCACCGCGATCGCCGCGCGTGTCGGCGCGCAGGCCGAGGCGGAGCGATACTTCGCAGCGCGCGCGGCGCGAGCGCAGCCTGGCCGTGCCAGGGAGATCCTCTCGCGGGCCGGGCGGCGGAAGACACCGATGGAAGGCGATGACGTCGAGGGTTAGCGGCACGCCTCCGCCCAAGGGTTCAGGGCGGCCTTCCTGGCCCTCGGCCACCTTTGGCCAGCCACTGCAAACCATCTTCTGGGATTTTGCTGATGGCTTGCATATCGATCGGAGCGGAACCGATCGGACCCGCTTGACCTACCCTGTACCCCTGGCCTCTGACCGCAGACCCAAGCCGGGCAACGAAACCAGAAAGGTCAGCTTTTGCAAAAGCGTCCAAGATAGCCAACCCATCCACCGAACCACTTTCTCGCCCAACTTTTTTGGAAAGCAGATTTGCGGCGACCCGCTCCAGGGCATACGCACGCTCAATTTTCATGTCGGCGTCGGCCCCGAGCCGTGCGCTGACTTGCTGCACCACTTCAGAAGGGCCTTGGACAGCCGACCGGAGTGCGTCGGCCTCCCTCCGAGTGGCTTGCGCGTCGGCTCGGAGCCGTTCGGCTTCTGCGATCAGTAATTGAGCTGCAGTTACGGCGTCGCTCTGGTTCATTGTCATGACATGAGAGCGCGCGTCAGAGCGAGCAAGAGGATGCCCAAGCAGTTTGGTCCCAACAAGGCCTTGGCATCATTAGCGGGAGAATGTCTGATCGAAGTGTCGCAACGTGGCTGCGACTACCCCAATCCGCAATCGATGCTATGAAACCGATTGTACCAGGCTGCACCTTCAGTCATGACGCTGAAGACACCAAAACTGTAATTGTCACATGCACCCGATCCGGAGGTCCTGACTAGGTGGGGTTGAGTGAGTGATTGCCCCAGCGGCCGTCCGCTTTTCAGTAGATCCGGCTGGAAAACGTATGCCACAGCGAACTGCCTGGTCCGTACCAAAAGAAGAATCAGCGGGCGAGAAAGCTGAAGATCCCGGGCAACACCCATACAGGTTCGAAAAAAACCCGAGGTCGCGGAAGCGGGCTATAGATTTTGCCGGCTTACGCCTTCTTTGGGTGGACCTTCCGCGAACTGGGGCAATCACTCACCCCTCGGGGCTGGGGCAATCACTCACCCAGCTTTCCGGCTGGGCAGCACCGGGAGGGCGACAATCCGCTTGGCAACCGGCGGCGGTGAGGGATGAAGTACAACGCCTTCGTCTGCCAATCGCACCACTGCCTCTGGATAGGCGGCAATAGCGGGCGCCAGTGCTTTGACGAAGTCCCGCTTGAACGCACCGATCTTTGCGTATCCGCTGCCGAACTGTTCTCGCAGAGCTGCCCAGCGAATCGGCGTAGGCTTGGAGAGGGATTGCAGTCGGTAAGCAAGCCAAATGTAAAGGTCGAGGCTTGTCGAACGGTCGGAAAGCTGTCGCAATGCCGCCTCTCGAAGTGGAACAGGATGCTTTTGCAGCGCCTCGTAAAACACCTCGTCCAAGACGACGCGATCCTGCCAAAGGTCATCCTGTTCACCATCACCACCTAGATGGAAGCGAAGGCCCGAACGAACAAAGCCTCCCTTGTCGAAACCGCTACTGTCCTCGCCTTCCCAAAAAAACGGAGCGAGCAAGCGGCGATTCGGGTGGCTTGCTCGCGGAGGATTTTGCCCGTCGTGCCGCCGTGCGTCATGCCCATTCTGCTTAGAGCACTTTGATGTTGCTTGGAATCGCGCGTTCTGATTCGACGCTGTT
>NZ_JCACHA010000829.1:0-8780 GCF_059503625.1 Skermanella sp. | reverse complement strand
TGACCTGCCGCAGCTGGCCAGCGGCCGCGCTGCCTCCGGCGCCTTGCTTATCGCGGGCGCCCTGCTGCCTGCGACCGTCGTCGCGGTGTCCATTGCATGGACTATCTGAACATGCCGCTGCGGCGAACGGACGATATACTGTTATGGACGGCATAGTTCTGGCGGCGGAAGCCGTGCGCTACGACTATCCCGGCGGGGTCGAGGCCTTGCGCGGCATCGACCTGACGGTGCGGCGAGGCCGCAATCTAGCGCTGCTGGGACCGAACGGCTGCGGCAAGACCACGCTGTTCCTTCACCTTAACGGGACCCTCAAGCCGCGCGGCGGCCGGGTGCTGCTGGGCGGGGCGCCGGGACGCTACGACAGGACGGGCCTGCGCGACTGGCGCAGCCGCGTCGGGCTGGTCTTGCAGGACCCGGACGACCAGATCTTCGCCGCGACTGTCGAGCGCGATGTTGCCTTCGGGCCGCTCAACCTCGGCCTTGGCGATGCCGAGGTCCGGGAACGGGTCGGCGGCGCGCTGGACGCGCTCGGCATATCCAGCTTGGCCGCCCGGCCCACGCATATGCTGAGCTTCGGCCAGAAGCGCCGCGTCGCCATTGCCGGAGCGCTTGCGATGCGGCCGGAAGTGCTGCTGCTGGACGAGCCGACCGCAGGCCTGGACGCCGAGGGCGTGACGCGCCTGATGGCGGCACTTGAGTCGGTGGCTGCCCTGGGGACGACGCTGGTTCTGTCCACCCACGACGTCGATCTTGCCTATGCCTGGGCGGCCGATGTCGCCGTCTTCGACAATGGATCGACGGTCGCGCAAGGGCCGGCGGCGGACGTGCTGGCGGATTCCGGGACCTTGTCGAAAGCCCGCCTTCAGGCGCCGCTTCTCGCGGACCTGTCGCGCGCGATGGACTTGCCCAAGCCCTGGCCCAGGACACGGGCCGGCATGATCGCGGCGGTCGCGGCGGAACCGGCGGTCGGAGTATCGCACAGATAAGGTTCGATTCCGGGACCGTTTTTTGATATGGGGCATTCGAGTAAAATTCTCCTTTCAGTATATTTTTTCTGTGAGGCGCAACCATGTTTTTGAATGAAGCGGACTTCCCCGCAGTTACCGCGCTGTCGGAGGTCTGGACGGACATACGTGCCGAATTGCTGGCACTGTCCGCCCAGTATTTCATTTCCTGGCCCGAAAAGAGCATTTATGACGGTAACTGGACCGTCTTCCCGCTCTACAAGTTCGGCGTGAAGGTCGATGAGCACGCGGCGCTGTGCCCGAAGACGATCGCCGCGATCGAGCGCATTCCGGGCTTGCTCACCGCCGGCTTCTCCTCGCTGGCGCCCGGCACCTATATCGGCCCGCATTTCGGCTACACCAAGGAAGTGCTGCGGGCGCATCTCAGCCTGCTGCCGTCGGACGACAGCGCGATCCGCGTCGGACCGGAAACCAGGGGCTGGACGCCGGGCGGCGTGATGGTGTTCGACGACACCACGGAGCACGAGGCCTGGAACCGGGGCAAGGACACCCGCGTCGTGCTGCTGCTGGACTTCAAGCGCGATCCGGCGGCGGAAGTCCGCTATCCGGAGCACGTATACGCGTATTGAGGCTAATGGCCGAAGGAATTCACCAGTAAAGGCATTTCCGCCGTAGGTCGGTCTAAAGCGAAGCGGCAGCCGACAAGCAGGCGCGTCTATGTCGGCTGCCGCTTCGCTTTAGACCGACCTACGCGGCGAGTGTATTCTCACAGGTCAATCTCTCCATTTCTTGGTATGAGTGCATCAAACCTCCGCCAGGATCAGCGTGGCGCTTAGGCCGCCCTCCGGGCGGTTCACCAGGGTCACGTCGCCGCCATGGGCTCGCGCGATCGTGCGGGCGACCGACAGGCCCAGGCCGGTGCCGCCGGTATCCCGGCTGCGCGATCGTTCCAGGCGGTAGAAGGGGGCGAACACCTTCTCCTGCTCCGATACGGGGATGCCGGGGCCGTCGTCGTCGATCCTGACGGCGACGTATCCTGGTTCCTGCTGGTCAAGCAGCGCCACGCGGGCGCAGCCGCCGTATTTCAGGGCGTTGTCGATCAGGTTGCCGAGCGCGCGCTTGAGTGCGACCGGACGGCAGGCGAAGGTCCGGTGCTCGGGACCGGAGTATTCCACGGTGTAGCCGGCATCACCCAGGTCGTCGACCAGGCTCTGGAGCAGGGCCGCGAGGTCGATCGCGACGCGAGGCTCCTTCCTTGCGTCGTCGCGGGCGAAGGCGAGGGTGGACGCGATCATCGCTTCCATCTCCTCCAGATCGGCCAGCATCTTGCGCTGCTGTTCCGGATCGTCGACGAACTCGGCGCGCAGGCGCAGCCGAGTCAGGGGGGTGCGCAGATCGTGGCTGATGGCGGCCAGCATCTGGGTCCGGTCCTCGACGAACCGGTGCAGGCGCGTCTGCATCTGGTTGAAGGCGCGCGTCGCCTGCCGAAGCTCGCGCGGGCCGGCTTCCGGCAGCAGCGGCGCCTCGCCGTCGATGCCGAGCCGCTGGGCGGCATCGGCGAAGCGCTTGAGCGGAGCGCTGAGCAGCCGGCCGACCCAGAGCGACAGGCCGAAGATGATCAGGCCGACCAGCCCCATCCACAGCGCGAAGCGCAGCAGGCGAAACGGGCCGTCGCGGTCGGGATCCGACCGTAAGACCAGCCACGTGCCGTCCGACAGCGGCGTCGCCAGCTGGATCTGGTTGCCGAACATCCGGGCTTCCAGCGGCGCCAGCGGACCGGATGGAGCGGAGCGGGTCTTGCCGTGATGGACCTCGATCAGGATTTCGCGGTTGGGGTCGTCCAAGGCGTCCCGCATGCGGCGGCGCAAGCCGTCGAACGGGAAGCCGGTCTGGTTGTGGTGAAACTCGGGAGCGGTCGGCCGCCATTCGACCTCCAGCCCCGGCGCATCGACGGCGCGGACCACGCGCGGGCGGAACTGCGGCGGCGTCTCGTCGGCCAGCCGGATGATCGCGGAAACCCGCTCGACCATCTCGCGCGGGTGGTGGCGCGGCGGCGGCTCTCCGCCCCTGTCGGTCAGGTAGACCAGGGCGCTGACGCCCTGGGTCAGCGCCAGCGCCATCAGGACGGTGAAGCCCAGACGGACCGCGATGCCGGACGAGAAGATGCGGGTTGCCAGGGCGGAAAGCATGTCAGGTGCCTATGTCTGCGCCTGCTGCGGCGCCCGTGACGGCCGGCGTGAAGATGTAGCCGCCGCTGCGTACCGTCTTGATGATCGTCGGCTCCTTAGGGTCCGGCTCGATCTTGCGGCGCAGGCGGCTGACCTGGACGTCGATGCTGCGGTCGAACGGCATGGCGCTGCGCCCGCGCGCCAGATCGAGGAGCTGGTCGCGGGTGAGTATCCGCTGCGGGTGCTCGACGAAGGCGACCAGCAGGTCGAACTCCCCGGCGCTGAGCTGGACCAGGACGTTGTCGGGCGACCATAGCTCCCGCTTGGCGATGTCGAGACGCCAGCCCTCGAAGGTCAGCCCCCGGCTTTGCCCCGGCTCGGCCGTGGTCCCGACCGGCAGGCCGGTGGAGCGGCGCAGCACGGCCTTGGCGCGGGCCAGCAACTCGCGCGGGTTGAAGGGCTTCGGCAGATAGTCGTCGGCGCCCATCTCCAGGCCGACGATCCGGTCGGTCTCTTCCCCCATCGCCGTCAGCATGATGATCGGGATGGCGCCGGACGGTCCGGATTGGGCGCGCAGCCGGCGGCAGAGCGACAGCCCGTCCTCTCCCGGCATCATCAGGTCCAGGACGATCAGGTCGATCCGCGACGTGTTCAAGGTCTGCATCATCTCGGCGCCGTTGGCGGCGCTCGATACGCGATAGCCATGCTTGGTGAGGAACTGGGAGATCAGGGTGCGGATTTCCCGGTCGTCGTCTACCACGAGAAGGTGGGGCTGCTTGTCCATGGCCTTAATATCGTTCAGAGGCGGGAAGGGTGGTGAGAGAAATGTTGTAACGGATCGTTACATGGGACGGAGCGGTTACAGACCGTTACCAAATGCCCCCTCAGCCGACATGAAGCGGCAACGGGGAGGACCCATTATCAGGTCATCGAAGCGGACGTTCCCGCTTTGGATGACGAAAATGGAGAGATGATCATGAAGCGTACCGTTTTGGCGACCGTCGCACTTGGCGCCCTGCTGACCGCCGCGATTCCGGTGTTCGCCCAGGGCGGTCCGGGTGGACCGGGCGGAGACGGCCCCGGCCCGCGCATGGAGCGGATGTGCGAGAACCATGAAGCCATGGTGGCCGGCGGCATTGCCTTTGCCGAAACCCGGCTGAAGATCACCGACGCGCAGCGTCCGGCCTGGGACAAGTTCGCGGCGGCCGTCAGGAACAGCGACGGCGCCATGGCCAAGCGCTGTGCCGATCCCGCCAAGATGAAGCCGCCGGCGAACCTTACGGAGCGTGCCCAGCGCATGGAAGAGATGATGACGGCGCGCCTGGAGCAGATCCGGCAGGTCCGTCCCGCCCTGAATGAAGTCTACGCCACTTTCACGGACGAGCAGAAGAAGACCGCCGACGAGATGGTCGAGCGCTTCATGCGGCACGGTCCGGGCGGGCATGGCGGAATGGGCGGTCACCACGGCCGCGGCGACCACGGTCCCCGTCACGGTCACGGCCCCGAAGGCGGTCCCGGCGAGCGTCGCCCCGGCTGAAGTCCGGGCGAATAGGCCGGGCGAATAGTCCGAGTGAATAGACCAAGCGAGTAGGCGGCGGCGCGCCGGGTTGCGGATTTTGCTTTATGACCCGGCGTTCCGCCGCTATTTGTAGCATCGTGAATCAATATACCCGACTCCTGATCGAAGCGGGACCGCTGGCGGTCTTCTTCGTCACCAATAGCCAAGCCGGCATCATGGCCGGAACGGGCGCCTTCATGGCGGCCACGGCGGTCGCCGTGATGCTGTCCTGGCATTTCGAGCGCAAGCTGCCGATCATGCCGCTGGTCGGCTGCTTCTTCGTGCTGCTTTTCGGCGGGCTGACCCTGTGGCTTGAGGACGACCTGTTCATCAAGCTGAAGCCGACCGTCGTCAACCTGCTGTTCGCCACCGTCCTGTTCACCAGTCTGGCGCTTCGCCGCAATGTGATGAAGCCGCTGCTGGGTACGGTCCTGAGCCTGACGGAGACCGGCTGGCGTATCCTGACGGTGCGCTGGGCGTGCTTCTTCGTCGTGCTGGCTGTTCTGAACGAGATCGTCTGGCGGACCATGCCGACCGACGCCTGGGTCAACTTCAAGGTGTTCGGCATCATGCCGCTAACCCTGGTGTTCAGCGCCCTCCAGATGCCGGTGATCCTGAAGCATCAGATCCCGGAAGAAACCGCCCAGACCGAGTGATGGACTGGGCCGAGTGATGGACTGGACCGAGTGATGGACCGGGCCGAATAATGACGTCAGAGCCCGATTTCGACTATCTGCCGTTCGCCGGCGGTCCCTATCGCATGACCATGGGGCTGATGGCCCTGAAACCGACGGACTGGATCGAGATCGACAGCCGGTATGCGGCCGAGATCGTATTGCGGAAGTCGCTGCTGGACGAACGGCGCCCTGAAGTGCTGGCCGCGCTGCCGGGATCGGAAGCGGCCTGCCGCGAGGTGCTGGACCAGTTGACGGGATTTCTGCCGGAGAGGTTCCCGGATCGGTTCGAACGTGCCGGGGCCGAACTGGTCAACCGGGACAGCGGCGACCGCTGGACCGTGGAGGGCGATGTCCTTGACCCGCTGGATATCGCAGGCCGGCTGGTCCAGGAGGACCTGTGCATCCTTCAGGACGCCGAAGGCGGGCTTCGGCTGACGGCGGCAGTCCTGTGCTTTCCCAACCGTTGGCGCCTGTCGGACAAGCTGGGACGGCCGATGCCGGCGATCCACGCGCCGGTCCCGTCCTATGCCGAGCGTTTGGGCAAGCCGGTGGATCGCTTCATCGGGATGCTGGCGCCGGAGCGCCCGGTCTGGCGGCTCAACTGGTCGCTGACGGACGATCCGGCGCTGTTCCAGCCCGTCGGCCATGGCCGGCGGGACACCGACCCCGACATTACGCCGGAAAACGCCGGCGCCCGAATCACCCTGCGGATCGAGCGCCAGACCCTGCGCCGGCTGCCGCGCACCGGCGCCGTCCTGTTCACGATCCGCACCCATCAGCGGCCGCTGGAAGCTCTTGCGGAGCGCCCGCAGGAGTTGAGCCGATTGGCGGAAGCGGTGCGCGGCTTGCCGGAGGCCACCGCGCGCTACAAGAGTATCGCGCCGTTCCGCAACGCGCTGCTGGAGTTTCTGGACAGGACCCGGCCAAGGTAGGATGGAGAAAGCGTTGACGCGGCCCGCCGATGAGAAATTCGGCAAACCCGTAAGCTCTTTAGGGGTATGTCTGAGGTCTAATTGAACTATCGATAATTTTATTTAAAGATTCGCTTTCCCAAATCCGGGTATCTCCCTAGGGGAAGACGGAACAATGCGTTACGACAGATGTCGCCTCGCACAAGCTCTATCGCTCCTTTCGCTCCTTTCGCTGCTTGGCTGTCTTGCCCTTGCTACTCCTTCGCATGCGAGTGAAAAGATCCGCATCGGCGGAACCGGGGCGGCACTGGGCGCCATGCGGGTTCTGGGGGCGGAAATACAGAAGGGAAGCCCCAGCGTCCGTGTCGAGGTGCTGGCCAGCCTGGGCAGTACGGGAGGCATCGAGGCCCTTGCCGAAGGTGTGATCGACGTGGCCCTCGCGGCCCGTGAGCTGAAACCGGAGGAGAAGGCCAAGGGCGTCCGGGAAGCTGCCTGCGTCATCACGGCTCTGGTCTTTGCCGCCAATCATCAGGCGCATGGTTACGGCATCCGCAGGGACGAGTTGCCCGCCTTGTTCCGCGACCCGCATCCGGTCTGGCCCGACGGCACGCCGTTGAAGATCATTCTCCGCGCACGGTCCGGTTCCGAGTATCCGTATCTCATCAAGTCGGTTCCCGGGATGGCGGAAGCCCTTGATGAGGCGCACCGGCGGCGGGGCGTTCCCGTGGGCGCCACGGACCAGGAGAATGCCGATCTCGCCCAGCGCACGGCCGGCTCGCTGGCGATGACCTCCCTTATGCAGATCCGGGCGGAGAGATTGAAGTTGCATCCGGTGCTGCTGGATGGCGTCGAGGCTTCGCCCGGAACGGTGTCCGACGGCTCCTACCCGTTCTCGTTTCGCATATGTCTGCTGCTGTCGGCGCAGCCCTCGGCAGCCGCCAAGCGGTTCGTTTCCTTCGTCCAGTCACCGGACGGACGGGATGTGCTGCTCTCGCTGGGTGCCGTCGAGGAAGCGAAGGCCGTTCATTGAGCGAGAATGCGATCTTCGCGCGTCTGGAGTGGGCCGTCCGGACCCTGGCCATAGCGATCGGCTTGACCACGACGGTTGCGGTGCCGGCCGGATTCGGCACTGTCGCGTATTGGGATCAGGTCGCATACCGCCAGTTCCAGGCGCGGCTGGCGGCCGACAGGCTGTCGGAATATGCCTATATCCAGGGGCCGGCGTGGCGTTTCGCGAAGCATCGCCTGGAGGAGTTGATCGCCTTCGTGGTCCTGCCCGGCGACGATGTCTGCCAGCTTGTCTACGACATCGACGGCAACCTGGTATTCATGCGCGGGGACCGCCCGTCGGGACCGAAGCTGGTTCAGTCGTCGCCGATCGTCATGGCTTCGGAAGCGGCTGGAAGCGTCGTCCTGGAGGTCAGCCTGTACCCGTTCCTGGGACGGCTGGGCGTTCTCGGTCTCGTCGGCCTCGTACTCGGCATCGGCGCCTATGTGTCGGTCCACATTCTGCCCTTGCGGGTGCTCAGGCGCGCAGTCGCCCAACTCGATGCGACCCAGGCGGTCCTGCATGAACAGATCGCCATGACCGAAAGCGCCCTGGCGACCGCGCGGGAGAAGACGCTGATCGCCGAGGAGACGTCGCAGAAGCTCGTGGCGGCCCTGGGGCGGGCCGAATTGGCCAATCGTACCAAGTCCGAGTTCCTGTCGAACATGAGCCACGAGCTGCGGACGCCGCTCAACGCCATCATCGGCTTTTCCGACATGATGATGACGCAGTGCTTCGGTCCGGTCGGCGACCAGCACTATGTCGGATACGTCTCGGACATTCACCGGAGCGGCCACCTGCTGCTCGATATCATCAACGACATCCTCGACCTGTCGAAGATCGAGGCGGGCCGGATGGTGCTTCACCGGGAAACCGTCGACATCCGGGATGTGGTGGAGTCGTGCCAGCGGCTGATCGCCGGGCGGGCCGAGGACGCCGGGCTGCTCCTCAGCGTCGAATGGTCCGTTCCGGGAGCGCTTTCCCTGCAAGCGGACGGGACGAAGCTGAAGCAGGTGCTGCTGAACCTGCTGTCCAATGCCGTCAAGTTCACGCCGCGCGGCGGCAGGGTCACGGTTGCCATCCGGTGCCCCGCCGAGGGGCTCGTGGAACTGTCGGTCGCCGATACCGGCATCGGCATGAGCGCCGCCGATCTGGAGATCGCGATGGAACCGTTCCGGCAGGTCGAGAACTCCCATACCCGCAAATACCAGGGGACCGGTCTGGGCTTGCCGCTGGTCAAGGCGCTGGTGGAGCTGCACGGCGGGAAGTTCCGTGTCGAAAGCGAGCCCGGGATCGGAACGAAGGCGACGGTCTTTTTGTCGACCGAGGTCAGGGCATCGGCAGCGGCCTGAATGATCGTTTTCACTATCCGTAAAAATCACTTGGTGCTGCCGTAGTATCTCTACCCTGCACCGAGCCCTTATGGCTGCAATATCGCCACATAAATGTAACG
>NZ_JCACHA010000828.1:0-8813 GCF_059503625.1 Skermanella sp. | reverse complement strand
ATGCCATCCGCTATACGGAGCGAGGGCGGGTCCTGGTCGGATGCCGCAGGCATGGAGACGAGATGAGCATCGAGGTGTGGGACACCGGGATCGGCATACCGGCCGATCAGTTCGGTGAGATATTCCGGGAATTTCATCGGAGCCATAAGAAGTCCCACAGGGCCATCGAAGGCTTCGGCATCGGACTGGCCATCGTCGACCGTCTGACGACCCTTCTCGGCCATCGGATCGAAATCTCGTCCTCGCCCGGCAAGGGCACGGTCTTCCGGATCGTAGGGATAGCCCGCTGGAACCAACCGGACGGTTTGGGCCGGTACGCACCGCGTTGAAGCGGGCGCCGCAGAACCGGCGCCCCGGCGCGTGTCCCAGCGCTCACCGGTGGTACCGGTAGCTGTTCGTTTCGTCCAGCAGGTCGGTCGCCTTCCGTTGAAGGCGGACATCTTCCAGCCTGGAACTGACGTCATCATGGTCGTAGCGCACGGCTAGATCGACCAGGGTGCGCGGCCGGTCGGCTGTGGTCCTCCGGTCGTCGCCGAAGCCCCGCTTTTTCCCTCCGTTCATCCCCCCGAGCGTCTGCAAGACCGGGCGGCGCAAGCTGCCGGTCCTCGACGCCCGGCCCATGAAAACAGCCGTTTCAGGTTATGCCATTATTTGTTTGACAAATACCGGTATGTCCGGTGAACTGAACTGGTCCGGTGTCGAAACGAACCAGGGCCACGGGGCTCCAGATGCGCTCCGCGCAGACGACGAACCGCATGAAGGAATAGCGGACCTGCTCCACTTGCGCAGAGTTCCACGGCGCAGGTCCCGATAAATCGGGGAGGAAAAAGATGCATTTTCCGGCAGCTGCCGCCATGGCGGCGATCCTGACATGTCTGGCTTTGCCAAGCGCCGGTCAGGAGCTTCCTGTGTTCAAGGTCGGGGTTCTCAACGATCAGTCAGGGCTTTACTCGGACATCGCCGGACTGGGTTCGGTCGAAGCCGCCAGGATGGCGGTCGAGGATTTCAAGCCCGAGGAAAAGGGCTTCCGGGTCGAGATCGTCGCCGCCGACCACCAGAACAAGACCGATATCGGTTCCAACGTCACCCGGCAGTGGTTCGACCGCGAAAAGGTCGATGTCGTGGCCGACGTTCCGACCTCCTCGATAGCGCTGGCCGTCGCCGAGATCGCGAAGAACATGGACAAGGTGTTCCTGGTCGCCAGCGCCGGGACGTCCGATCTGACGGGCAAGAGCTGCACGCCCAACACCGTCCACTGGACCTACGACACCTGGGCTCTGGCCAACGGAACGGCCAAGGCCGTGATCGGGACCGGGGGCGACACGTGGTACTTCCTGACGGCCGATTACGCCTTCGGCCACTCGCTGGAGCGCGACGCGACCGGCATCATCGACGCCAATGGCGGCAAGGTCCTGGGCGGGGTCCGGACGCCGTTCCAGACCAACGATTTCTCCTCCTTCCTGCTCCAGGCGCAGGGCAGCGGGGCGAAGATCGTCGCACTCGCCAGTTCCGGCGGCGATACCATCACCACGGTCAAGCAGGCGTCCGAGTTCGGCATCGCCAGCGGCGGCCAGAAGCTGGCCGGCCTGCTTGTCTTCCTGACCGACGTCCATTCGATCGGCCTGGAAACCGCGCAGGGGCTGCTGCTGACCGAGGCCTTCTACTGGGATCTCAACGACGGTACGCGGGCCTGGACCAAGCGGTTCGTCCAGCGGAACGGCGGCAAGTATCCGACCATGAACCAGGCCGGGACCTACGCCTCCATCCTCCACTGGATGAAGACGGTGGCGGCGATGCCGGACAAGGATGCCGCGCGCAGCGGCAAGGCCGTGGTCGAGCGGATGAAGACGATGCCCGCCGAAGATCCGCTGTTCGGCAAAAGCACGATCCGCGCCGATGGCCGCACCCTCCACGACATGTACCTGTTCGAAGTCAAGAAGCCGTCAGAGTCCAAGGGGCCGTACGACTACTACAAGCTGGTCAACACCATTCCCGGTGACGAAGCCTTCCGCCCGCTGGCGTCGTCGGAATGCCCGCTGATCAAAGCGGCCGCAGCGAAGTGACGGCCGCGGCGCCCGGCACCGGCAAGGCCGCTTCGCTGATCCTTCTGCTGATCAGCGAAGTGGCAGCGATGTCGGTGTGGTTCGCGACCACGGCGTCGCTGGCCGACATCAAGGCCCACTGGCACCTCGGAGCCTTCCATGAAGCCTTGCTGACCAGCAGCGTCCAGGCGGGCTTCGTCGCGGGGACGCTGCTGAGCGCGCTGCTCAGCCTGTCGGACCGGAAGGATCTGCGCCGGCTGTTCAGCGTTTCCGCCCTCGTCGCGGCGGCGGCCAACCTGACGGTGCTTGCGTTCGAGCCGACCAGCATCATGATCCCGGTCCTGCGCTTCGTCACCGGGATGTGCATGGCCGGCGTCTATCCGGTCGGCATGAAGATCGCCTCCACCTGGGCCAGGAAGGGAGCCAGGAACGGCGCCAGCGGCGACATGGGATTGCTGATCGGCCTGCTGATCGCGGCGCTGACGCTCGGCTCGGCATCGCCGCATCTGCTGTCGGCTTTCGGCGGGGTGGACTGGCGCATTCCCTATCTGGCGGCATCCGCCGGCGCACTGGTGGCGGGAGGTCTGGTGCTGTTCGTCGCCATCGGACCCAACGTCGCCACGGCGCCGCCGCTGAAGCTGGCGAACGCCCTGGAGGCGTGGCGCAACTACCCGCTGCGGCTGGCCAACCTCGGCTATCTGGGTCACATGTGGGAACTCTACGCCATGTGGGCCTGGATCGCCCTGTTCATCAACGAGAGCTTTACGCTCACCCTTGGCGGGGATGCCGGTTTCTACGCCAAGCTGGCGACCTTCGCCGTCGTCGGGGCGGGCGCCGTCGGGGCGTTGGGCGGAGGGTGGCTGGCCGACCGCTGGGGCCGGACGCTGGTGACGTCGCTGTCGATGGCGGTCAGCGGCAGCTGTGCCCTGGTCATCGGCTTCTTCTTCGGCGGCCCCCCGGCCCTGATCGTCGCCGTCGGCCTGATCTGGGGCATCAGCATCATCGCGGACTCCGCCCAGTTTTCCGCCACCGTGACCGAGCTGAGCGACCGGTCCCTGATCGGCACCATGCTGACGATCCAGACCTGCGTCGGCTTCCTGCTGACGCTGGTCAGCATCCACCTCATTCCCTTCGTCGTCGATCTCGTCGGCTGGCGCTATGCTTTCGCGGTGCTTGCGGTCGGTCCGTTCCTGGGCATCGTCGCCATGCTCCGTCTCCGCGGGGACCCGGCGGCATACCGGATCGCGGCCGGATGCCGCTGACGCCAACATCATAGCTGGAAAGGCAGTCCACCCATGGATTACACGACAATCAGGCTTGAAAAACGCGGCGGCGTGGCGTGGCTGGTCCTCAACCGCCCCGAACGGCTGAACGCCCTCAACCAGACGATGCTCGGCGAGATAAACGCGGCGCTCGACGATGCCGAGGCCGACGAGACGATCAGGGCGGTGGTCGTGACCGGCGCCGGCACCGCGTTCTCCTCCGGCTTCGACCTCAAGGAGCAGATGGAGAAGCGGCCCCAGGGCATCGGCCAGTGGCGCGGCATCCTGCGGAAGGACTTCGACACCGTCCTGCGCTTCTGGCATTTCCCGAAACCGACCATCGCCGCCGTCAACGGCCACTGCCTGGCCGGAGCGTTCGAACTGGCGCTGGCCTGCGACATGACGCTGGCGGCGGATACGGCGGTGTTCGGCGAACCCGAACTGAAGTTCGGCGCCGGGATCGTCGTGATGCTGCTGCCCTGGATCGTCGGGCCGAAGATCGCCAAGGAGATCATCATGACCGGCGCCGACCGGATATCGGCCGCCGAGGCTCACCGGATCGGCGTCGTCAACCGGATCGTCCCCGCCGCCGATCTGGAAGCCGCCGCGACGACCCTGGCGCTGCATCTGGCCGCCGTCGATCCCAACCTGATGCGGCAGACCAAGCGGGCGCTCAACCGCAGCTTCGAGGTCATGGGCATGGGCGAAGCGCTGGAAGCCGCGCTGGACATCGACCTCCAGATCGAGGGGGAGGGTTCTCCGGACAAGATCCAGTTCATGGAGATCGCCCGCCGCGACGGGTTGAGGGCGGCGCTGGCCTGGCGCGACGCGCGCTTTCCCAAGGAACACGGCACATGACCGCAGCACTGGCGTCGCTCATGCTGGATGCCCTGCGGGGCGGACGCGCGCCGGTCGTCCAGGAGGGGGAAACGTCGTTCGAGGCGTCCGTCCTGCTGGACCATGCAAGCGCCGTCCATGACGGCCTCCTCCGGCATGGGATGCGCCCCGATGAGCCGGTCGTCGTCCGCGTGCGGAACCATCCGGCCGATTTCGCAGCATTCCTGGCGGTCTGGATGGCCGGAGGAGTCGCCGTCCCGGTCCATACCGGCGTTCCCGACGCCGTCCTGCGCGGGCTCGTCGAAAGGACGGCTGCCCGCATCGTGGTCGAGGGGGAGAGCGGCGTCATCGCCGAAACCGGCCTGACCCCGCCGGACCGTCCGCTGCTGCGCGGCGCCGCCCTGGTCATCTTCACCTCGGGCTCGACCGGCACGCCCAAGGGCGTCGTCCTGGAGCATGAGCGCTTCGCCGGCAAGATGCGCGCCTTGCAGGAAATCCTGCGGTTCTCGCCGGACACGCGGACCTTGCTGCCCTTGCAGGTGACCTTCATCTTCGGCATCTGGGTCGGGTTGCTGTCCATCCTCAGCGGCGCGCATCTTCGGCTGATGTCCCGCTTCACGCCGGGTGCCGCGCGCGCCGCCCTGGAGGACGGCATCACCAGCGCCGCCCTCGTTCCGACGATGCTGAGGGCGCTGTTCGCGGATGCCCAGGGCGCCGGCAGCGCTCCGGCGCTGGCGCAGGTCCTCACCGGCGGCGAACCGCTCGGCAGCGGGCTGGGCCAGCGGATCGCGGCCGCCTGGCCCTCTGCCGGCATCTACGATCTCTACGGCTTGACCGAAACGGGATCGTGCGACTTCTGCCTTCGTCCGGAGGACCTGGAGCGCGGCATCGGTTCCATCGGCCGCCCGACGCCGGGCGTCGAGTTCCGCATCGCCGATCCTTCGGCGGACGGCGTCGGCGAACTCCGCATCCGGACGCCGTTCGGGATGGTCGGATATCTGGACCAGGAGGACCTGACGCAGGCGTCCTTCCAGGACGGCTTCTTCCGGACCGGCGACCTCGCACGTCGGCGCGCCGACGGGTTCGTGGAACTGGCCGGACGCTCCAAGGACGTCGTCTCGCGCGGCGGCAACAAGATCGTCCCGCTGGAGATCGACCGCCTCTTCGCGTCGCATCCCGACGTGGCCGCCGCCCTGACGACCGGCGTTCCGGACCCGCTGCTCGGCGAGCGCATCCATCTGCTGATCGTGCCGCAGCCGGGCGCCCTTCTCGATCAGCCGGCGCTGCTGGCCTGGGCGTCCGACAAGATCGAGAAGTTCAAGCTGCCCGATGTCATTCACTTCGCCGCCGAGCTTCCGGCGGGCCGCACCGGAAAGGCCGACCGGGGGGCGCTCCGGGAGCGGATCGAGAATAGCCTCGAACGTTAGATGTCGGGCTTAAGCGGCCCGACATCTCTGCTTACTCCGCCATCATCTCTCCCGAACCGCCGAACTCGGCCGGGAAGTCCTTGAGCTTGGGCAAACCGTCCTTCATCGGGAGCACGGTTTCCGCATAGTTGACGTGGACTGCGGGAGCGAAGGCCAGGGTCGGGATCGTCGCGGCATAGACGTCCACCAGACCCAGCGGCGGGTGGTTGGTCATCAGGTGCCCGCCGCACTTGGAGCAATACTGGCGCTGGCTGAGTTCCGTCTTCTGGAACGTCGCGACGTTCTCGGCCCCGGCCGTCACCCGGACGGCTTCCGGTTTCCAAAGGCTGAACGCGTTGACCGGTCCGCCGGACCAGGACCGGCAGGACCGGCAGTGACAATATCCCATGGCTTCCGGCGATCCGGTGACTTCCAGTTCGACCGCGCCGCAGAAGCAGCTTCCAGTATGTGTCATGGCGTTCCATCCCAATTCGTTCGTTTGTGCCCGACAACCTATCAGCCATACGCCGGTGTGTCTGTCCCAGAACGGACAGTCGGCAGCGGCCGGCCGTCCGCAAAGCCGGCTCATCGGGATCAGGGCGCCGTAGCCATCCGCCCACTGTCTATGGAGCCTATGAGAGGTCGCCGGGATTTCGCTTAAAATGGCTTGGAAAATGTTCCGGCGGGAGAGTGCGATGTCTCATGATCTTACGGGGGCGACTGCGGCGACCATCGACGGGTGGGAGTTCCTCGACAACTCACCGGAAGTTACCGGTCTCGCACTTGAAGGCGGGACGCTGGATGGCAGGAAGAAGGTGACGTATACCGCCACCTTCGACGACCTGTCGCCCGTGGCGATCAAGGTCGACATGGCGTCGGCGACCTCGGAGCTGAAATTCTATCTGGATCCGACGATCACCAACAACTCCGGCATCGACTGGAACACCTTCAGGACCAGCCTGGTGTCCGAGAACTATCCGGCGGCGCAGGCCGGGGGCTTGCAGGTGCACCCGGTCTTCTCGCATTTCCATGACGCCAACATCGGCGGCTGGACCAGTCCCAGCGGCATGAACTTCACGACCTTCCTGGGCATGAACACCGGCAAGGCGTCCCTTACCAACAATACGTCCTTCGGCGGCATCAACGGCGCCGACGAGCTGTGGACCTATAGCGGGTCGGTCGATGACGGTGCGACCCAGAACTGGCAGAACATCGGGATCCACCAGTACCACGAGATCGATGCCGGCGGCGGCGCCATACAGGGCGGCGACTTCTACATCGTGCTGGAGCCGAACTTCTGGCCGGTCCATGACCGCATCATGCCGACCGCGCAGGTCGTCTACGAGGATTTCAGCTTTTCCAACTCGCATGCCGGGACGGCGCGGAACGATCTGGTCTTCGGCTACGACGGCGCCGACGATCTCGGCGGCGGCGCCGGTGACGATATCCTGGCCGGCGGGGTCGAGAACGACACGCTGGCCGGCAACGACGGCGCCGATTGGCTGTTCGGTGGCGAGAACGACGACCTGATGTTCGGCGGGGCCGGCAACGACGTGTTCGACGGCGGCAACGGCGGCGACACCGCCATCTGGGCGTCTGCCCGTCTGGCGAATACGATCACGCTGGCCGCCGGCGGAGCCGACACGGTTTCCGGCTCCTTCGGCGTCGACCGGATCGAGCGGACCGAGCGCCTCGTGTTCACCGACGGGGAGTTCGTGACGGGGACCGGCGACGAGGCGGCGCAGGCCTATCGCCTCTACGGCGCCACGCTCGGCCGCGAGCCCGATCCGGGCGGCCTGAAGGGCTGGACCTCCGCACTGCGCGACGATGGCGTGACCCTGGAGCAGGCGGTCGAGGGATTCATCGGATCGCCCGAGTTCCAGTCGCGCTACGGCAACCTGAACGATTCCGACTTCGTGTCGCAGCTTTACCGCAACGTCCTGGACCGGGAACCGGACGGCCTGGAGGTGCAGGGCTGGGTCGATGCGATCGGGACCGGAACGACCCGCGCCCAGGTGGTGCTGGGGTTCTCGGAATCCGCCGAATACGTCGAGAAGACCCGCCCTGCCGTGGAGGAAGGCCTGTGGCTGCGCGACGACGATGCCGCGTCGGTCGCACGGCTCTACAGCGCGACGCTGGACCGGCTGCCCGATCAGGCCGGACTGGCCAATTGGACCGACGCGATCAGGACCGGCACGCCGCTCCAGCAGGTCGCCGACGGTTTCGTCGGCTCGGCCGAGTTCCAGGCCCGCTACGGCAACCTGGGCGATGCGGCTTTCGTCGACTTGCTCTATGGCAACGTCCTGGACCGCGTCCCCGATCCGGAGGGGCTGAGCGCCTGGACCAACGCACTGGCCGCCGGCATGACGAGGTCCGAAGCCGTCACCGGCTTCTCGGAATCCCTGGAATATATCGGCATCCGCGCGCCCTTCATCGATCAGGGCGTCTGGCTGGCGGAGAGTTGACCGGTCACCCGGACCGGCTTCCGTCGTGAATGGGCTGAAAGTAGCGCCTGTGGTTAACTTATCATTAACCATAAATCCGCCAGGATGCTTCTACGGACGGCAATAGGCCGCCAGTAGAAGCATCCGAACCGCGGCGGAACCGCGGCCCGCGAGAGCAACGAGGGAAAGCCGCCATGTCCGATCTGTTCGACGACGCCGTCCTGGGTGCCTATGTGGATGGCGAATTGAGTGCCGAGCAATCCGCCGCGGTCGAGCGCCTCATCGCCACCAACCCGGAGGCCCGGCAGACGGTCGACTCGATCCGCGAAATCACCCTGCTGCTGCGCGCCGCCGCGTTCGAGGGGATGTTCCCGGACTATCCGCTACGCCTCGCATCCTGAGACCCGGAAACCACGCCGAAGTCCCGGACTGGTCGATCTTCGATGCAGCCGGTATCACACCGAGGGCCGAAGAGATTGACCGGTGAGTTCCGGCAAGGATGTCGGGCTGAAGAGGCCCGGCATCTAACGCTCCAGACCGGTCAAACTGTTCGGCTCCTGGTATGAAGCCAATACCGTTGAACATCATTTCATGAAAATGAAAGACTCGCAGCGGGTTTTTGGATGATGAGGCTGACTGGCCGACGGCGAATGTAGACGCGGCCTCCGGCCGCGTGCGCTTCGCGTTTCAATGGCTTTGAAACATGTGGAAATGCGCGGCCGGAGGCCGCGTCTACGACGAGCGTCACCCTGGAGCACGGGTTGAGGCAAACGCTATTCAACGTTATCGGGTCTAAAGCGAAGCGGCAGCCGACATAGACGC
>NZ_JCACHA010000827.1:0-8831 GCF_059503625.1 Skermanella sp. | reverse complement strand
CCGCCAGTCACAACCGATTCAGATGCCTCAAGCTGTTCCCGGATGGACACTTAGCAGTATCCTTCAGCCGGTAGTATTCAAAGGAAGCGCGGGCCAGCATGCGCTGGCGCGCGATTGCGATTGCAACGCGACTAGTATCAATGGTGATCCAGCGACGCCCCCACTTTTCGCTCACATAAGCCGAAGTGCCCGAACCGCACGTGGGATCCAGAACGAGGTCTCCCGGATCAGTCGACATCAATAAACAGCGCTCGATCACTTTTGTGGAGGTTTGTACAGCATACACCTTCGGGTCACTCAGGCTTGCTCCGCTGCTGGTGTCCTCCCAGAAATTGTTGATCGGTGCGGCCTCAAAATCGTCCAAGAAGCGTCGATACATCAACACACGGCCCGTATCTATCACGCGCTCTGCAGAGATAAGACGCCTCATGCCGTCAGGAGAAGTTTTCCAGTAATTGCTTCTAGGTTTCACTTCGGTGCCGCGCCACTTCACGGCGAAGTCACCCGGCGGTCTTGCCGACGTGAGATTGTCGACGACATACGCCCGAGCTCCTTCTGGAAGAGTCTTGCCGCCTCGGAACTCTTCATCAGTTAGTCGGCGTTCGTTTCCAGAAGGCTCTCGCGCATGCTGATACTTGTCGGCGATAGGAGTGCCCAGAGATTTAGCTTTGTAAATCTGCCGATATTTTAGTTTTTCCTTATTTCTGGCGTACCATAAAATATAATCCATAGAGCCGCTGAGATGTTCAGACGTTTGTCCCGAGGTTTTTTTGAAAACAATCTCACTAACGATTTGATCTGATCCAAATATCTCGTCCAGCAGTGCCCGGACTCTGTGAACGTTTTCGTCTCCGATCTGCACAAAAATGCTGCCGCTGTTGGTCAACAACTTTCGGGCAATGGTTAGCCGGTCCCTGAGGTATGCTAGGTACGAATGAACGCCAAGCCGCCACGTGTCGCGGTACGCGCGAACCGTTTCTGCTTCGCGGGTGAGGTCAGCCTGCTTGTCGCCAACCTTCGGATCAGTGGTTTTTGGCTGGAAATTCGACCCGTATTTAATCCCATACGGAGGGTCGATGAATATCATCTGCACCTTGCCGGCGAGGTTCTCCCGTTGTGCCAGGCTGGCCATCACCTGCAGGCTATCGCCGAGGATCAGCCGGTTCGCCCAGTCCACGTCGTGCTGGTAGAACTTGACCGCCTGCGCATAGGAAAGCGTGGAGTCAGCGAACAGGTCGCGCGTCACGTCCTGCCTTGCCGCGGCCCGCAGGATGGCCTGGGTGCTCACGCGCTCATGGATGTGCAGCGCCACCGGGTCCACCGCGAAGCCCGGCGTCTCCCGCTTGCCGGCCCATTCCAGCCAGGGCTCGTGCCGCCGAAGGGCCTCGGCCAGCATGGCGGCCTCCTCCGCGGTCAGCTTCTCCCGCGTCGCCTTCTCCAGCAGCGGCGGCAGCGCGTCCGCCCGGCCGGAGGGGTCCGCCCGCAGCGCCGGGTCCAGCCGGGGGGAATAGGCGTAGCTCGTCCGCGGCGCGGGCGGCGTCCGGCCTTCCGCGGCGATCGCGGCGGGAGGGTTGTTGGGGCGGGTGGCGCCAGCATGGCGATAGTCCTCGACCGGCAGTGCGCCCTGTTGTCCTGAGGGCTGTGCCCGCCTCCGTCCCGCCATTCCCGATTCCCCCTGCAACTAAGGCGCGAGAATACAGAAAGGGAGAGGGATTGCGCAGTCAATGCGGGGGCCGGAGTACGCCGATTTTGTGGCTCTTCTCGGGGAGGCTCGCGCCTTGCAACGAGCGGTTGGAGCCGGGCGGCGATCGCCCGAGCGGTCTCCCCCCCAACCCCAAGCAAGGGGCGTGCTGGGAGATTGGCCGTTTTCCTGGGTTTCAGGCTTGTAGACTCAATCGCCCAAGTCCCGAGCTTCGGAGAGAGAATGGCCTTGGGGAGACGGAAAAGGGGGTCGTTCCACCCTCGAAGTATCAACCCCGCCCGCCAAAACGCGGCAGAACGCCGCGTGTGGCGGCGCCGGCGGTCAAACGGAGAATGGAGTTAGGAAACCGACTGGAGCAGCGGTGGGAACCGGGGAATAAAATTCTCTGACAGTCCGTTTGCGAAGTCATGGGGCGGGCACCCGCCTGCGATTGGGATGGGCGAGGCGGTGCAGCATCAGGCGGATCGCGGCCAGAGTGACCATCGCTTCGGAGACTTCGGGCAGCGCCTCGTAGTCCTTGGACAGCCGCCGCCAGCGGCCGAACCAGCCGAGCGATCTCTCGACCACCCACCGGCGCGGCTGCACGACGAAGCCGGTCGTGCCTGCGGCGCGGCGGACGATGATCAGCACCAGACCCGTCAAGAAGCAGGCGAGCAGGGCGGCAAGCCGATTGTAGATGCTGTCGGCGAAGACGATCCGGAGCCAGGCATAGAGCGGCTTCACGCGCTTCAGCAGGTCACCGAGACCGTCGGCGTCCTGGATGTCGGCGGCATGCACGAGGATGCCGAGCAGCAGACCGTCCGTGTCGACCGCGACGTGACGCTTGCGCCCCTTCAGTCGCTTCGCGGCATCCCAGCCGCGCGGGCCACCGCTCTCCGTGGTCTTCGCGCTCTGGGTGTCGACGATCACCGCGGTGGGGCTGGCCTCCCGCCCGGCGCTCTCGCGCAGCATGACCACGAAGTAGTGGCGGATGCTCTCCCACACGCCGTCCCGCAGGAAAGCGCGTAGGTAACCATACACCGTACGCCATGGCGGGAAGGCCGGCGGCGGTGGTAGGTGCCGCCACTGGCAGCCGGTGCGCACGAGGTAGAAGAGCCCGTCCAGCAGGTTCCGGGTGTCCGTCGTGCGCGGCCGCCCGCCGGGCTTGGCGGCGGGGATCAGTGGCTCGAGCAGACGGAACTGGTCATCTGTCAGGGCTTGGCCGGAGCCGAAATCCCCAACCATTGCGCGGTTGGCCGGTGTCCACATGGCGATCTCCGGGCAGGAAACCGCCTGCAACGCCCGCTGAAGGGTCATGATCAGCCCCTGTCGCCCACCCTGTCGCCGTCGCGCACAGGCCCCTCGACGCCGCCCTTGACTTGCGGATCCGCACCCAAGCTAGATGGATGACGGCAAAGAAGAAGCACGTCTGGCCTGATCCCTTGCCTTCCGCAAAGGAGGTCGCAATGAAAGTTGCTTTTAACTTTCGGGTCGTATTGGTCCTGCTCGGTGTCGTACTGTTCGCCTTTGGGGTGAAAGCCAACGCGGTCACCGAGTGGAACCTGGTCGCCGTGAACGCGATCCCACCGCTCGCCGCGACCGGGCCGGTCGGCAGCCGCGTCCTTGGCTATGTCCATGTCGCAATGTTCGATGCGGTGAATGCCGTCGAGCGGCGGTATGCCCCCTACAAGGTGGATGTCAGCAGGCCCGGCGCGTCGGCCGAGGCGGCCGCTATGGCTGCGGCGCACGGCATCCTGGTCAGGATCTACCTAGGCCAGCGGATCGGGCTAGACGCAACGCTCGCCAAATCGCTCAGCGCCTTGCCAGAGGGTGAGGCGCGAGAGGAGGGCATCGCGCTCGGCAGGCTGGTGGCCGAAAGGACCGAGGTGGCCGTGGACGACTTCGGCGCCCCGGATCCGGCCTTCCAGATGGGTGCCACGCCGTCGTCGTGGCGGCCCTATCCGGCCAGCGCGCCGCCGCGCGGTCTCGGCTGGGGCAAGATCAAGCCATTCGCGCTCTCTGGCGGCGGCAAGTTCGAGCTGCCTGGGCCTCTTCCGGTCAGGTCTCCTGACTACGCCAGGGAACTCGGCGAGGTGCGCCGCCTTGGCGGGCGCGACAGCCCTGCGCGCACGGCTGAGCAGACCGCAACGGCGATCTTCTTCACGGTCGGCGGTGGGCCGCTCCTCAACGACGTCGCGCGCCAGGAGGCGAACGCGAGGGGGCTCGACCTGCCCGAGACCGCCCGCCTCTTTGCGCTGATCAACATAGCCATGTCCGACGCGATGATCGCCGGAATGCGTGAGAAGTGGCGGCATGACTCCCCGCGCCCGGTGACGGCAATCCGGGCGGGGCAGACGCTCGGCAATCCGGCCATCGAGCAGGATTCGGCGTGGGAGCCGCTGATCATCACTCCCAACTTCCCCGACTACCCTTCGCTGCACAGTGCGAATTCCGCCGCCGGCGCGACCATCCTGCGCAAAATCTTCGGCGGCGACACCACCCAGGCACGTGTGAGCGTCACCTACCCCTTGGGCGGGGTGACCCGTTCCTGGACCACCTACACCGATCTCGTGTCTGAAACGACCAACGCCCGGGTCTGGGGCGGCCTACACACCCGCACGGCGTGCGAGCACGGGGAAGGATTAGGCCAGCGCATCGCCGAGTTCGTGTTCGACGCTTTCCTGCAGCCGAGTAAGGAAACGCGATAGGGGAACAGCAGAAGTTTGCCTGCGAACTGGCGAGGGTCTTCCATGCGATAAATCGGTGCCTCTCGGAGCGGCTCCGAGGCCCCTTTGTGAATGGTGGCGTGAGACAACGGATAGCGCAGGCCAGGATGAGCTCCGAAGGCTCGTGGCCGTCTGACCTTATCAAACGGGCTCTGAGGGTGAACCCCTGCTGAACCCCGCCGCATCATGGTCCTTTCGTGAAAGTTGGGCAGGAGGCTGCTAGCCAAGGTGATGCTTGCATGTGGTTCGCCTGCTAGTTTAAAGACTCAACCTTAAGTTGGATCTTATGTGTTCGTTTTGCTTACGAGTAGATGTTGCAGGAGCACCACATGTTCTGGACGGCAGGCGCTTCCAAAGCCCAGGGTTGGGGATCCGATTTTGCTGAGGTACTCCTGGGCAGCACGTTCCGCGTTACAGTTGCTGGGCTAACTCCCGAGCGCCTCGAAGGAGGAGATGGGGTAGACGTCCTGATCAGCTTGGCAGGCGACAACACGCTCGATGGCGGCGCGAATAGTGACATCCTACTCGGTGGACGCGGTGCAGACGTCTTGATCGGAAGCGCAGGGCGCGACGCCTTGTGGGGTGGTCCTGACGCAGACCTCTTTCGGTTCGCGGCGGAAGACGCCGCGCAGCCTAAGGCTGATGTGGTAGTAGATTTTTCTCAGGCTGATGGCGACCGGATCGACTTGTCGGCTTTCAGAGACGTTGATCCATGGGTGCCGGGAGAGCAGGGCTTCGATTTTGTGGGAGATGTGACGGGATTGATCCGACCTGCGGTGTACACTCCCGGTGAGGTTACTTTCGTCCACACTGGGGATTCCACGCTAGTTACGGCTAATGTCGACGGTGGAGTCCTGCACATTCAGGTGGCCGGTCGCTTTGACCTTGTGGTGGACGACTTCCTTTTCTGACGGGGCCTCCCCAACAGCGATCTGGTCGGCGGACTGCGCCCGTGGTCGGTCGGCGGCGAGGTAAGGACATCCCTCAGCTCAAGCTGCGAAACGAGCCCTAGGTTTGCAGGACGTCTTCGGCTACCCGCCAGCCAGTCGGTTCTAATTGGGCAATGGGGACCGTCACCTTTTAACTTCCTATCGCCCTAACGGTTCTGATTACTGGGTTGCCAAAGCCATAACTCCGCACCTCCGATCCTAGTCGCTCTGATAGCCAAGCCAAGCGGGGTAGCAGAGGGTGGCTGGCCGGTTGCGCTCGATCAGCAGGCGTGAATTCCACGAGCAAGTGGCTTCACGCTGGCGACAGCTCCGAATTCAGTCGAGCGCATCGACGGGGTCGCCGACGGCGATACCTTCGTGACGGCCTGTGGCGAGAAGGTGCGAGTGATGGGAGCCATCAAAATTTGCTCTAGCCACCAAGGCTATCCGGCTCAAGTGTCCGCCGTGTGGCCTTAACTGCACCAGTATGGTCCGCCGCCTCGGCCAAGCTGTCCGCAACCTGAAGCCCGATGGGGGATACCTCAGCGGGTTCCTGCGGCTCCTCAACGGTGGATGCTGGCCGTGTCGGCTCAGCTCTGACAAAGGCTTCCGTGCCTGCCGATGCATTCTGCCTACGCGACTCGATGGTCATTGACGCCTCCTGGAAGCGCGGCTTCCCACCTCCGCTCAACGCCGATACCCGAACAGCGTTCTTGTACCATCCTCTACTCAGTCCGATCTATGAGGCGCCCGATAATCCAGCGGCGGTCGTCGGTCGGAACCTTTTGTCGACAGTTTTGGATCGGTGCCGTCCGGCACGAACGAGCTCCGGCGCAATGTGCCGAGCAACTTCGATGATGTGCGGACGGCGCCCGACCGGAGCGCGCTCAGCATTTAGTGTGGGCTTTTTTGAATCGTGTGATGCGGCGGCACGGTGCGTACCCGCAAGTCGTTCGGCCCACCATCCCTGGGCGGACCAGCGTTGCCGCTAGGCTCTGAAGGGCTGGCGCATAGGCCGGATGGAAGATTTCCAGGTCAGACGCGTTCTGGTAGCGCGAACACGATCAAGGGGACCCGCCCATGGTGACCTCAGCCGAAACCACCATTCGCAAGGCATTTGCCGCACAGGCCGAAGCGTGCGCCAAACGCGGCTCGCCCTTCACGGGTCTGCTCTGCGAGGTGCTCGAGCGTTCGCTCGACCGCTCGACAGAAGTCGGACGACGCGTGCTCAACTGGTCCGGGCGGCCCGACGCACGCGGCGACTCGGTTCCGCTCAGGTTGGCCGGCGGTCTGCACGCCCTGGTCCGGCGGGGGCGCCTGCCGCGCCTGGCTGCGATGTACCCGCCCAATCCACTACCTGAAGCGGAGACGCTGGAGGCGACCTTGGCCGACGCCTTGCCCGAGGCCGATGCCGACCTCCTGCCGTGGCTCGACCGCGCGCCACAGACCAACGAGCCCATGCGCTCGGCCCCGCTCATGGCGGGCCTCCTTGTTATCGCCGCCGAGACCGGCGGATTGCCCTTCGCACTGCACGAGCTTGGTGCGAGCGCGGGCCTCGTCCTCGTGCTCGACCGGTACGAGCACCGGTTGGGCGGTGTGACGGCCGGCACGCTGGGCGCGCCCGTCAGGGTCGCTCCCGCTTGGGAGGGTGACCCGCCGCCGGCCGACGTGTCAGTACATGTTCTGCGGCAGCAGGGGTGCGACCTCGACCCGCTTGACGTGGCAAACCCTACGGACCGCGAGCGCCTGCTTGCCTACGTGTGGCCCGACCAGGCCGAGAGGCTCGCCCGCGTCGAAGCTGCCATCAGTGTCGCGGCCACCGACCCGCCCCGGCTGGACCGCGCCGAGGCAGCCGCCTGGACCGAAGCGGCGCTTGACCCGGGTGCCGCCGAGGAGGGGGTGGCGCGCGTTCTCATGCATGCGGTGGCCCTCCAGTACGCCCCACAGGAGACCGCTGCCCGGGTCGCAGCGCATGCGGCGCGGGTCGGGGCGGCTGCGACCAGCGAGGCGCCCTTCGCCTGGCTCCGCTTCGAGGCGGATCCGGCCTACGACGAGCAGGCGAGCCTACGACTGACCTTGTGGCCCAACGGAGACGAACGTGTGCTCGCGCTGGGCGACACCCACGGGGAGAAGCTGCACTGGCTGGGGTAGGCCCCGCCGGGCGTAGCCCGCCACGCCGGTGCGTCTTCGGTCGCGGCTCTGCACCGGTTGCTGGGCGCAAAACGCTCCAGCCGAGCACTCCGGCGTGTAGTCGAATTTTCGACGCCTCGGCCGAGATGGTGCGGGTAGCGTGGGAACGCGTCGGCAGTCGGGGCGAGGTCCGGAACATGCGCTTAGAGGACGTGGCTTGGCGGGAGGAGTTCGACGGGATCTAGACCTACGCCTCCCTTCTGCACGTTCCGGCGGCGGAATTCCCCGGCGTCGCTGCGCGCCTCCCATTGACGCTCCTACCACACGGCGTCTGGTACATGTCGTTCAAGCTGGGGGCACGGCAGCGCACCGTCGCAGGGCGCCTATTTGTGGACCACAATGCGGACTCGCTTCGAACCACCCTTTTGGATCCGCCCATGGAGATGGTGGAGAGCTGGGTGTCTGCGGACGTGCGGCCTGGTCGGTGCGGCGAGCACTGGCTCAATGCTGTGTTTATCAAGCACTACCGAAGTTATGGGTGATCCGCCTAGCCCTGATGCCACGGCGGAACTCTCAGCCGAGGCATTGCAGTGCAGTGCTGCCGAAGCAACCATTAACGTTGCCATATGGCCAGCACAGGCAACTCTGCGGATGAACTATTAACATTCTATTTCATTATCATGCTGTTTTCAGCCTTTAAGCCAACCATGTCGGCCAAGCGATTGCCAGGATCCGACGAACGCCGCAGATTAACGCTCTGTCGGCCACCGACGGCGGCCGGAACGTCCAAGGGCAATAAAAATGCAGGAAGACCTGTTCGTCGGCACGGCCGGCACCTCGGTCTGGTTCGGCCGTGACCGCGGCGAGACCTGGACCCGTCCCTACAGTGAGTCCGGCCTCTACATCGAAGCGCGCGTCTGGGCACTGTCAGTTCACCCAGATGGCCTGCCCCCCTAGAAGTAGTCCGCCGGCTGTGAGAGGCCGGTGCGATCACGGAAGTGACGGCCATGGCAGGGAAGCGGAGCACGCCGGAGCAGATCATCGCTAAACTGCGGCAAGTTGAGGTGCTAACGGCACAGGGCAAGTCAGTGGCCGAGGCGGTTCGGGCGATCGGGGTAACGGAGCCGACCTACTATCGCTGGCGGGCGGAATACGGCGGGTTGAAGCTCGATCAGGTGAAACGGCTAAAGCAGCTCGAGGCGGAGAATGCCCGGCTGCGCAAGGCGGTGGCGGACCTGGCGCTGGAGAAGGTCATCTTGAAGGAAGCCGCGTCGGGAAACTTCTGAGCGCCGCGCGTCGTCGGGCATGTCACGACCAAGCTGGGCATCTCGGAACGGCTTGCCTGCAAGGTGCTGGGTCAGCATC
>NZ_JCACHA010000826.1:0-8881 GCF_059503625.1 Skermanella sp. | reverse complement strand
CGGGATCAGTGAAACGTGGCATCGCCGGTTCCACTGGCCCGGACCCAACCGGCTACGATCTGGCCGGCCTCTGCGGCCGGTGCCAGGGGATGGTGCCAAAAATAGACGGTAAGGGCGGCTTCGAGCGCGAATCGGTCTGGCTGCCCTTTTCCGCGCAGTTCCCGATAGGTCCGGATCACGGCCGTCTGGCCGCGCGACTCCTGCCCATCCGACTCCTGCCGGCGCGACACCGTCACTTGTCGCCCGACTGCTTGGCTGGACGGTTCACCGGAATGCCGTAGAGTTCCAGCCTGTGGCCGATCAGCTCGTAGCCAAGGTCGCGGGCGATGCGCTCCTTCAGCCGCTCCAACTCCTCGTTGACGAACTCGATCACCTCACCGGATTGCAGATCGATCAGGTGATGATGATGCTCTTCGCGATTCTCCTCGAAACGCGACCGGCCGTCGCCGAAGTCCAGCCTTTCGATGACATTGGCTTCCTCGAACAGGCGGACGGTCCGGTAGACCGTGGCGATGCTGATCTTGGGATCGATTTCGACCGCACGTCGGTAAACCTGCTCGACATCGGGATGGTCGGTGGCCTCGGACAGCACTCGGGAGATGACCCGGCGCTGCTCCGTCATTTTCAGACCTTTTTGGACGCACAGTTCTTCCAGGCGCGTGGGCATGGGTTCCTCGGTTTTTCTTCGGGCTGGCACACCAATCTAAACTGTTTCTAAAGTAGGTGCGCTCTCCAGTTCGACAAAAAAAATTCAGCCGGCGGCATACCAGGGTCCCGGAACCTTTATTGTGACACGGGTTCCCCCGGTTCCGCCACCCGGATCACGGCTATCTTTAGCCGAACTTCCGATGCTTGGCGCTCCGCCGGCATCCACGGTCATGCGCGCTCCCAGCTGACCGACCAGTGCAGCGACCAGCCGCATGCCGAGCCCCTTGCCGCCTTTCCCGCCCTCCGTCAGGCCGACGCCGTCGTCGGCGATCGTCAGGACGGCGCCATCGTCATGGCGGCTCAGGTCGATCCGGACCGTTCCGCGCGTTCCGGACGGAGATGCACCGGACGGGAAAGCATGCGCGACGACGTTCGAAACGAGTTCGTTGGCGATCAGGGCCAGGGGAATGGCCGTATCGAGCGAACAGAACAGGCGCTCTCCCGTCACTTCCAGCGCGATCGGCACCGGCTGGCCGCGCGGACCGATCAGCCGTTCGGTCAGCGCGCGGAGTTGCAGGCTGAAGTCGATGCGGGTGAATTCCTGATGGGCATAGATCTGCTCATGGATCCGCCCCATGACGTTGATGCGCTGGCCGATGATCTCCATTCGGGTACGGGCCGCCGGATAGTCGATCTGCATGGCCTCGAGCTGGACCAGACTCCACACCACTTGTAGGTTGTTCTTTACCCGGTGATGGACTTCCGCAAGCAGCGTCTGGCTTTCCTCGAGGGCGTCGGTCAGACGGTCCTGAATTTCCTTCAGGTCGGTGACGTCCAGGGCTACGCCGTCCCAGGCACGTCCTCCACCCGACTCGGATTGGGGCGACGGACGCGCCATGACCCGGAGCCAGCGCACCCTTCTCCCATCGGCCTTCCCACTGGCTTCGCCATCCGGCAACGCCTCGGACAGTGCATCGGGAACGGCGCGGACCTCGAGGTGCGAAGGCTCCGTTCCGGCTGGCAAGGCGAAGGCGGCGGCCCAGGCGGGGCGGTCGTCGGGATGGATCAGAGACGCCAGTTCGTCTCCGCAGCCTTCCGGGTCCGGCACGAACGGGGCGGGTGCCGGTCCCCCCTGGCCCCTGGTCGCATAGGGATAGCGGACTGTTCCGTCCGCCTGTTCCACCCGCCGGAAGATCATGCCGGGAAGGTTGGCGGCGACATCGCCCAGCCGGCGCTCGACGAGGCGCTCGTGTTCCAGCGCCGCCAGCCGCCGCTCCATGTCCTGCCGGCGCAACGCGCCCCGGGTCAGCAAGGCCGCCAGCCCGAGGGTCGCCGCCAGAGACAGCAGGCCTCCGGCCGATACCGTAAGCAGTGACCGGTGCTGGGGACCTGCCACAACTTCCGCCGGTGCGCCGACCGCCACCGTCCATCCGGAGAGCGACGACAGCGTGAAGGCGCCGTAGACTTCATTCCCCTCGACGGAGCGGGCGAAGAAGAAGCTGTTGGACGCGTGCTCGATCTCTTTTTGCAGCGATTCGGTAGCCGGCTGACCGACGAAGTCTTCCTGGCGGCGCGAGCGCGCCACAATGATCCGCTCGCGGTCGAGCACCGATCCGACCCATCCATCGGGCATGGCCGGACCGGCCAGCGTGGCGCCAAGGCTGCCGCTCCGCAGGTTGACCGACAGGAAGTAACGGACCTCGCCGCCGCGCTTCACCGGCACCACCGCGGAGACGAATGGCTCGACCCCTGCAAGTACGTGGAGATCGCTGATTTCCGGCTGGCCGGAAGCGGCTACCCTCCCGATCAGTTCCTGCATCGCGGCCGGCGGCAGCTGGTCGGAAGGCAGGGTGCCGCCGCTCCGCCGACGGGACGCCACCACCACCAGGGCGATGTCGTCCGCCCGCCGAAGGCGCAGCGACATCCACTCCGGCCGGCTGTCGAGCAGGCGTTCCGCTTCGATCGAGAAGTCGGCCAGATTGTCGTCGTCCAGGTGGATCGAGGTCGCCAGCGCTTCAAGGCCGGAGACATGGTTGATCAACTGGCGGTCCACGGCGTCGGACAGTGTCCGCGCCGTCTGGACGAGCATGCGCTCGATCTGCTCCTGCTGCTGCCGGTCGAACAGGAAGACCATCGCACTGCAAAATATCAGCAGCGGCAGCAGGACGGTGGCGGCGAGCCCCATGAAGTGAACGCGCTGTTTCATTATCTCCGTGATCCTGTCCCCCCGGTCATGGCGCCCGATCGGGTTAGGACGACGGAAGGTAAGGTAAGCTGAATTGGCCGGATCTCACGAACTGGAGATGCGGTTCTATCCGGTTTGACGCCGATGCGATAGCCCTAGTCCGGGCATCCGGCAACCAGGAGAGCACCACGCGTGTTGCCGGGATGCGGACCTGCCGCGAACCGATTCACGCGACCATCGCCGAAAAAAGATGCCCGACCAGTACGACCGCCCGACCGATATGATCGGCCAATATGCTTGAAGATCAGGATACCGACCACGAAGTGGGCCAGCGCCGCCTCCTGCGGCGGAACCGGAACCTGGCGACCGGGCTGCTGGTGCTTGCCGCCACCCTGTTCACCGCCTTGCGCTTCGTGCCCGAACCGGGCTTCTGGGTTGAACTGGCACGCGCCGCGTCGGAAGCGGCCATCGTCGGCGCCCTGGCCGACTGGTTCGCGGTCACCGCCCTGTTCCGCCGTCCGCTCGGCCTGCCGATCCCCCATACCGCCATCATCCCGGCCAACAAGGACAGGATCGGCGACGGGCTCGGCAGCTTCGTGGAGCGGAACTTCCTGGAGCCTTCGCTGGTCGCGGCGAAGCTCCGGTCGATCGACCCGGCGGACCGGGTCGTCCGCTGGCTGAATGCGCCGGGAATGGTGGAAGCGCTGGCGGCGCGCCTGACCACGACGCTGCCCACCCTGATCCAGTCGGTCGAGGACCGCGAACTGCGCGCCTTCTTCGGCCAAGCGCTGGGCGAGCAGTTGCGCGGTGCCGAGGTCAGCCCCCTGCTCGGCAAGATACTGGGCGTGCTGGTATCCAGCGGCCAGCACCAGCCGCTGCTGGAACGCATCGTAGCCTGGGCGCTGACGCTGATGGACCGCAACCAGGGCCGTCTGCAATCCATGGTCGGACAGCGCAGCGGCTGGTGGATCCCGAAGGCGATCGACCGGCGGGTCGCCCAGAAGATCGGCCAGGGCGCGCAGGAGTTCCTGACCGACCTGCTGGACCCGGCTTCCGTGACCCGCATCAGGATGGAATTGGCGATCGAGGATCTGGCGCGCGACCTTCAGGACGATCCCGACACGCGCGCCCAGGTGGAAGCCGCGAAAGCGCAGTTGCTCGACCGCCCGGAAATCCAGATCTGGCTGGCCGGCCTGTGGGACGAGATGCGCGATCTGACCCTCGACGACCTGGCAAGGCCGGATGGAAAGACGCGCGAGGCGCTGACGACGGGACTGCGGTCGCTGGCGGCGACCCTGGAAGCCGACCCGGCCATGCGGGCCCGCCTGAACGCCTCCGTCGAGCGGCTGGCCCTGGAGATGGTCTTGCCATGGCGGCGCGGCATCGGCCGCTTCATCGCCGAAGTGGTCCATGGCTGGGACGCCCAAACCGTTTCCGACCGGGTCGAAACGGCGGTCGGCAGCGACCTGCAATATGTCCGGATTTCCGGCACCATCGTCGCCTCCCTGGTCGGCTCGGCGCTTTTCCTGCTGACCCAGTTCACCGGCTGACCGGCGCCCGCCGCACTCCCTCTGCGGGCCATCAGGATTACCCGGGACTGGTCGCCGATGGCGGCGCCGTCAGCACCGTGGCGGTCGGTGCCGTCATGGCGGTCTACGACTGGCCCGCGGACAACGGCCGGTACCGCAAGGTGGCCCATTTCACCCAGGCTTTCTTCGACCGCTTCGAAGAATTCCAGAGGCCCCCGCGCCACGCGAAGTGGCGCGAGGTCAATCTGGCGGCCCAGGTCAGCGGCGCCCCAAGGCCTCCAGATGGGTCGCAGCCAAGTCGTCGCCCAGCTTGGCTGCCTTTTCATACCACTCGGCCGCGCGTGCGGAATCTCCGGTCACGCCCCGGGTGCCCAAGCTGCGCAGATAGGACGGATCGAGCGTCCGGCCCGCCAGCAGAGCGCCCCGCGCGCTGCCCCCGGCTGCGGCCGACTCGTAGAGAAGGCGTGCCGAGGCGATATCGCCGAGGGCGAGCAGGCGGTCTCCCCTTTCCAGGAGAACCGATTCCGCGATGGAAGGCGGCTTCGGGACTGCCGGTGCGGGAGTTGGCGGAGATGGAGGAGGCTGAGGTGCAGCGGTAACGACTGCCGGCGCAGGTGCCGGCGGTTCCGGTGATGGCCGTTCCGGTTCAGGCGGTGGTGCCGGTTCCGCAAGGGTCGGTGCCGGTTCGGGTTCCGGTGGGGAAGCCTGCTCGGGGATCGGCTCCGGCAGGGCCGGCTCCGGAATGGCGATGTCCGCCGGGGGCTCGGCGGTCGGGGCCGCTGGTGGCGCCGGTTCCGCGATGGTCGGCTCAGGTACCGGCTCCGGGGGCGCGGTCTGCTCGGTGGCTGGATCCTGCGGAAGGGTTTCCGGAACGACCGCGGCTGCCGGGGGTTCGGACGCTGCCGGCAGTTCCGGCTCCGATGCCACCGGCTCGCTCGGAGCGGGATCGCCTGGTGCGGTTTCCGCCGGGGGAGACATTTCCGCAGCCGGGGTTTCCGGTTCCGGCGGCTGGGCGGCGTCAGGCGGAGCCGATTCGGCCGCTCTGTCCGCCGGCGCCGGTTCCGCCGGACCTTCCGCTGTCGGCGCGGGCGCCACCGGAACCGCTTCTGCCGGAATCTCTTCCGGCTCGGCGGGCGAGACGGCCTCTACCGCCGGCGCAGGGATTTCCGGTTCGGGCACGGATTCGGCCGTAGGTTCCGGCGGTGCGGGCTCTGCCGGCATGGCTCCCGCAGGAGCCGACCCGGGCTCCGCGGGGGCTATCGCTTCGTTTTCATAGACGGGCAGTTCCTGGACCGGCTGAACGCTTTCCGCCGGCGCCGGGGGAACCGGCTCCGATTCCGGCATGGTCTCCGCCAGGGGCTCCGTTGCCGGTGCCTGGACAACGGGTATCTCCGGGCTCGGTTCGGCGGCTGCTTCCGGCATGGCGGACGGCTCGGCCTCGCCTTCGTCGGCCGGCGCGCTGAGCATGCGCGACTCGACCACCGCCACTTGCACCCGCTGAAGATAGTCCGCCATAGGCACTTGTTCGGCGCTGCTGGCACTTGGCGGGGCTTCCGGTTGCGCCGGATCCGGTTGCCGCACCGGGAATGGCGCCGCCGGACGGCTGCCTGTATCCCCGAGCACCGAGCTTACGACTGCACGCTGTCCATCCGCCGGGGTCAGGATGGGTGCGCCAGACTGCAGGTAGTGCTGCAGGGCGATGGCGCTGGTCGCTACCACGACGAAGGCTATGCCGCCGGCCCAGGGCGGGATCCGGCGTGCCGGCCGGGCCGGCGGATGCAGCATGTCCGCCGAAGACCGCGGCCAGTCGGCGACGTCAGCGTCCTCGTCCGGCAATGCGGAGTCGCCGCCGTGTCCGTAACGGGTGTCGTATCCATGGCGGGGGTCGGGTGCCCCTTGAAGTCCTGTCAGGACCCTCCGCATCGATCCTGTCCGACCGTCGTACCGGTCGGGTTCAGGCTGCGGCTGGACCGGCTGCGGCGCGGCGGCCGGTCTGGCCTTCCGCCGGAAAGCCGGGGCGGCCGATGACGGCGGGTCCAGCCGGACATGCGATTGCGCCAGAACTTCCGGATCCGGCTGTCCGGCGGGCGGATGTTCCTCGTCGGCGATCATGTCGATGACCGTCGCCGTCAGCCGGGCGCTCCGGCTCAATCTTGCCAGCCGCACGGCATCCGTCATCAGCCTGTCGATGATGCCGGGAACACCTCGGCTATGGGCGGAGATACGGCGAAGCGCATCGCTGCCGCAGGTCACCGGCGATGTGTCGTCACCAAGGCAGTGCGCCACGAACTCCGCCGTCTGGTCGGCGTCCAGCGGCTCCAGCGCCACGTAGCGGGTAATCGCGTCACAGACCTGTTCCGGCACCGATCTGACCAGCATGCCGACAAGTTCGGCCCGCCCGACCAGCATCACGGAAATGGACGTGGCGCCCGCGATCAGGATCAGCCGCTCCAGGGTCTGGGCGCCGGCGTCTTCGGCCCGATCGACAACCAGCAGGGCACGCGCCCTGGTGTCGGTGGAGCGCGGCTCGGGCAGCCGCGCCATTTCTTCCATAATCGCGTTCAGGTCGTCGTGGCGGTCCCCGTTGACCGTCCTGCACGGGATCGAGGCCGCATTGACCCGGGCCGTCGCCTCGAGTGCAAGCCTTGTCTTGCCCATGGCGGCGGCGCCGGTCACCACGACGACGGCGCCGGCCCGTGTCAGGGCCGTTGAAATCTGGTCGAGATCGGCCCCTCTGCCAGCTCCTGGCCAGAACGGCCGGTCCGGCCTGAGACCCTGGGCTTGCTGCCCTATCCGCATATTTCCGTCCCCCCTGGTCCGGTCCCCTTCATGGGGTTCCCTGGACGGCATCGATCAGTCGCCGCTCCCCACCGTGGGGAGGCGTACGGCCAATTTATCAGAAGCGGTAACAGGTGGATCGGGCGCAGCGGTCGATGGGCTTGCGGGATACCGCTTTAGGCGAGGAGTCGACCGATAGGCTTGCAGATCGAGGGGAGGATTACCGCGACTCGCCGTAAGGCGAGGATCATGACCATCGGATCTTGTGCGGAAAGCTGGATGATTTATCCAGAAAGATGCCATTCGGGAGAATGGCGCGAGTGACGGGACTTGAACCCGCGGCCTCCGGCGTGACAGGCCGGCGCTCTAACCAACTGAGCTACACCCGCGTCGTGAGGCCGGGTAACTACGACGCCGGAGAGGCCTTGTCCATACCCAATGAGCATTTTTTTTCGAGCCCGATGAATTTTGTGTGACGGGCAGCGCTTGACAGCCTAAAGACAAAGGCACATCATAAAGGTATAGCAAGAACGAGGAGGTCGTCAGATCAGGACAAACTTCTCCGAGGCCTGCGATATGGCCAGTATCCAGCAAAAAGGCCAAGTGCCGATTGATTGGAGGGTGAGTAAAATCCATGAGTCCGCCGGCGATTACATGAACATGCCATTAAATTGGCACTTCACATGCTACCAAGTTTGAACGGCATTGCGCCGAACTGCGGTAATGCTTTAACCGCCAAGAACCCCCGCTGCTATCAAGCACGCGGGGGTTCGTCATTTCAGGAAGCGGTTCGAGCCGGTTTCACCGGTCGGGACCAGCCCCCTGACCATCCAGGATTTCTCCCTTGCCGGCCTCCGGGTTCTCGGCACCCGATCTGGAAAGCCCCAGCTCTTCCTCTCCCGGCGCCAACGGACGGAACGCCGCACCGTCCTCACCCGGACGCTTGACGTTCAGCAGGTCGCCGGCAACTTCCAGCACGCCTTCGTCGCCCGCGACCCGGTCGGCCCGGCTCCATCCCGGCTCCAGGTAGGTCGGGCCAAGGCTTTCCAGCCTGATCGGGTGATGGCGGTCCACGATTTCCAGGATGCCGTCATGGGACGAACGGGGAGCATCGACGATCAGCAGGGTGGCGCCCCGGCGCAAGCCTTCCGCCGCGGTCTGGGCATCCCGCAGTTCGACGCTGCCGTCGCGGAGCACCGCGACGATATCGCGGTCGTGCAGCTGAGCCCCGAGGGGACCGATCGCCACCAGCGGTCCTATGCCCGTGACATTGACGTTACTGCTCTCGTGGCGGTCCGGAGGGATGTCGGCCGACGTGGCGCTTCCGTGGCGTCCGGCGGCATGCGGACTGAGCAAAGTGACGGCATCCCTGCCGGTTCCCGCGTTCGTCAGGTCTTCCAGCGCCGCCAGGGCGTTATCGGGACTGCCATACAGGGCGAACAGGCGTGAGTGATCCATGTCGCGGCTCCTCGATCGGATCGAACGGTATATGCCAAGGCAAACCGTGGGGAGAGGCAGCGGTTCCGCATCCGACGCCCGAAGGGCATCTTGTGACAACAGGCCGCATACCGGCGGCCATGGTTTGAACACCGGCCGGGGAGCGGTTCGTGTAGCTTGCAGGCTGGAATTTCGCGCGTTGCTGTATGTAGAACGGAGATCCGGAAATGGACGTCTATCTCAAGCCCCTGGCCGCCGGTGTACTGGCCCTGGTCGGCCTGCTGGTCATCATCGCCCTGTTCGT
>NZ_JCACHA010000825.1:0-8906 GCF_059503625.1 Skermanella sp. | reverse complement strand
AATACATTCGATTTTCCAGCATTGTTTGATCCAGTCAATATGCTAAACATATTAGAGAAATCTATACGTACGTTATAAAGAGACCGAAAATACCGGATTTGAATGCTTTTAATATACGGTAGCCAAGATATGTCATTCATCATTTTTAGTAGCCTTATTTTGGAGATATGCTGATACCGTAGCCGCGAATATTTGTATAACTCTCAACGGAACGGATTGGATGTGGCTATATAGTGAATCTCTTGTTTGCTAGCGTGTGCAGTATCTTAGGGCTTAAATGAGTTCTGAAGGATGTTCTTTCGGGCTGAATGCGCCATGAAAAGAACTAACTCGAAATTTATAGATCGATTGATACTCTTAACAGCCGATGAAGCTATCTGCCTCGTATCACAACCTAGTAATCCATAGCGGGAATTTTCCGACCAATCTGTAGTGAGCGCATACGAATGCCAATACATAAACACAATACACCTACTATGTAGTTGATGAATTTTGTTTGTAGAAACAATACGTTAGGTGGTTTGCGTAGCAGTTTACGAGTTCATCACGAACTGGACGGCGATCCTGGCCCCGCCGGGCCACTTGGCGTCGGGCGGGTTGGCGCCGTAGCCGACCATGTCGCGCGGGTAGTTCTGTTCTATGGACATATCGTTACCTCCCATCCCTTCTTATCCCCGGCGGGGGTGCCATACAAGCGCACGGGATGACGGAAGACCTTCCGGAAAAAACCTGTGGATGGACACCGAACGTCACTATTTCGGGCTTAACGTCATCATTTTTGGGGTGGGTGTCACTGTCGGCGTCACTATGACGGTGGCGGCGAGGAAAGCGAAGTAGGGGGCAATGCACGCGAACCGCGGCGGATCGGACTCGCCGGAGCGTTTTTGATGATTTACGATGTCAAAGAACCGCCATCTCAGAAGAATGCAAAATTTTATCAAAAATGTATTAGGAATTCAATCCCTTATGTAATTGCGCAGGTACACGGCAACGTTCCTTGCTTCACAAACTGGGGAACTTCGCCACCACCTCTCGCGTCGATCCCTCCCGCCGCACGCTCAGCGGCAGCCATGTCCCCGGCGCCTGCCGGCTGACGATTTCGACCAGTTTGCCGACTTCGCTGGTCGGCGTTCCGGCTGCCGCCAGGATGATGTCGCCGGTCTGCAAGCCGGCTGCCGACGCGACGCTGTCGTTGGCGACGGATTCGATCCGGATGCCGCCTTCCTGCGGGGCGAGGCTGACGCCGAGGCGGGGGCGCCATGAGGCTTCTTCGGTTTCCGGGTCGGCGGAGACGCCGAAGACGGCGTCGGCCAGGGCCGGTGTCAGGTCGGCGCAGGGGCGGTTGGCGGCCCAGGGGAGAAGGACGACGTTGTCCTGGAGGCCGAGGGCGTTCAGCTGGTGGGGGACGCCGTGGCGGTTTTCCAGGTGGCCGCCGCCGATGATGCCTACCGCCAAGGCTCCAGCATTTAGGTGGGCGGCGGCCAGACCTTCGGCGAAGGCGCGGTCCCACAGGACCTGCACGTCGCGGAAGCGCTGAAAGGCGGGATCTTCCTTCACCTCGGCGGCGCCGCCGGGACGGCCATGGGCGGCGTAGATGTCGGCAAGGAAGTCGGTGTAGGCATCCGATGCGGCGGCGGGGTCGCCGATGCCTTCGCGCTGGTCGGCGGGGACCTGGGGCCAGCCTTCCTTGCCGACGCGGCCGGTCAGGGTGCGCTCGACATTGAGGGCCACGACCGGGATGCGGTTCATCCGGGCGAAATGGAGGATCGGCATATAGAGCTGGCTGTCATAGCCCCAGACGGTTCGCCAATCGGTTTCATCCAGGAACTGACGTTCGGTCGTCTCGCCGGCGATCCAGCGGTCCAGCGCGGGCTGAACCCGGCGCGGGAACATCTCCATGCCGATGACGAGATCGGGGCGGTAGGCATGCAGCCCCGCCAGGGTTTGAAGCTGCCAGCGGTGCTGCTCGGCGCTGTCGTGGCGTTCGCCCAGCATCACGACGGACGACCCGGCGGCCCGCTGGAGGAGTTGAGGTCCGGGGACCGTTCCTTTGGACGGTTCGACCCAGCCGGCCTGGGGAACGCAGGTCGCGGAGGAAGCCGGCGGAGGTTCGGCTGCCTGCGCCCGTGTCATCGGCGCGAAGCCGGCCAGCAATGTGGCGGCGGTGGCTGCTACAGCGATCGATCCTCGCACCGGCACCATCCTATTTTCCGTTCAGGCTACCCTGACATGTAGTGTGGGGCGCGGTCACGGCCATACCGGTAAGAATAGCTCATCGCGTGGGGCTCATGGCTTGGACAGGGGAACGGGATCGACCGACTCGGTCGGCAGGTCGAACTGCTGCCAGACCTCGATGCCGTCACGGTACCAGTAGATCCGGGTATAGCCCCAGGACAGCGCCCGCTTGGCGGCGTTCCACGACATCCAGCAATCCGTGACGCAGTAGAAGAGCAGGGGCGTGCCGGTGTTGCCATCCGTCAGGCGTTCCAGGTTGGAACGGAAGTAGCGCTCGATTTCCGGTTTGAGGACGCCTTCGCCGGTTTCGGGCAGCCATGTGCTGCCCTTGATCGCGACATGCGGCTTGGCGACCAGCCACTTGCCTTCCAGGCCGGCCGATTCGCCGCGCGGCACCTTCATGACGTCGATAAACAGGACGTTGCCGGCGCGATACAGGGCCTCCGCTTCTTCCAGCGTGACGGTCGTGGCGCCCGGCACTTCGGCGGGGACGGGGGCACGGTAACGGTCCAGGCGGTACCCGTCAGGGACAGGCACGTCCGAGCCCGGGCGATTGTCGGGGGAAGCCGGAGCCGCAACCGCCGGCAGGATCGTGATAAGGAGCGCCAGTGCAGGCAGCCAGCAACGTTTCCGCGTCATCGCGCGAGCCAAGCACGAAGGCGGCGGCGGGGGCCAGTGCATCGATAGTGGCATAGGCGGCACGGAGCTTAACGGCTATGCTACCGCCTTGGCGTCTGATGGTAGTCTACGCATGACAGCTTATTCCTCCCGACACATCTCCCCGCATGTCGCCCAACCTGCCGGTCAGCCTGCCGGCCAATCTGCCGATGAAGCGGCGGACCGGTCGGCTGGGCCGGGCCTGTCGATCGAGATCGACAGCAAGCGGTATCCCCCGGTCGGCGATGCTCCGGCCCATGTGGCGATCCAGGGCTTGCGCCTGACGGCGCGGCGCGGGGAATTCGTCGCCCTGGTCGGGCCGTCCGGCTGCGGCAAGACCACCACCCTCAACATCGCCGCAGGGCTGGACAGGGATTTCGAGGGCCGCATCGGTCTGCCCACGGCGCCGGGCCGCAGCCGTCCCGTCCTCGGCTACATGTTCCAGAACCCCCGCCTGCTGCCGTGGCGCACGGTCTATCAGAACCTGGCGCTGGTCCTGGACGGCGGCGACGACGACGACGGGCGGATCGCCGCGCTGCTGGAGGCGGTCGGGCTGACCGCCGTCCGCGACCAGTATCCCAGCCGCCTGTCGGTCGGCATGGCGCGCCGCGCGGCGCTGGCCCGGGCTTTCGTCGTTCAGCCGGACCTGCTGCTGATGGACGAGCCGTTCGTGTCGCTGGACGAGTTGACGGCGCAGCGGCTGCGGGCGCTTATGCTGGATGTCTGGCACGCACGGCCGACGACCGTGCTGTTCGTCACCCATAACCTGCGGGAGGCGATACAGCTTGCCGACCGGCTGGTGCTGCTCTCCGCCGCGCCGACCCGCGTCCTCGCCGATCTGCCGATCGATCTTCCCCGATCGCTGCGGAACGACGAAGCCGCCGTCGAGGCCTTCCGTGCGGAACTTCTGAGCAGGGCGGGGCCAGCCTTCCGGCTGCTGGGCTAGAACCTTGGGCCTGGACTAGACGCAATACCTTTCAATAGTATTTCCAAGAAATGTAAGATTCATAGCGGGTTTTGGAGTGATGAGCCTGACTGGCCGACGGTAATGTAGACGCGGGCTCCTGGCCGCGTTCACTCCGCACATCCATCGCTTTGAGGTGTGCGTAAATGCGCGGCATGGCGGGGGGTGCGCGTATCCGCGCACTGAACGCGGCCGGAGGCCGCGTCTACGAAGAGCGTCACCCTGGAACACGAGATGAGCCAAATGCTATTGAACGGGATTGGGACTAGACGGTCTGGACTTGCCGGGGGCGGATTTGGCAGGCTGAACTTGGCAGCGGTCCCGGCGATGGAGTAATGTCGGCGACATGTCCGACACGCCCGTTCCCGAGAGAAAAACCGTCATCCTGACCGGCGCCAGCCGGGGGATCGGCCACGCCACCGTCCAGCGCTTCAGCCAGGAGGGCTGGCGCGTGATCACCTGCTCCCGGGAGGAGATTCCGGAGGACTGCAAGGCCGATCCCAACTGGACGCACCATATCGCCGCCGATCTGGGCGATCCCGACAGCCGGTCGGACTTCGTGCGGGAGGCCAACAAGGTGCTGGCCGGCGGTCCGCTGCACTCCCTGGTCAACAATGCCGGCGTGTCGCCCAAGACGCCGATCAAGGAGAGGCTGGGCTGCCTGAACGGCGATCTCAACGCGTGGCGCGCGGTGTTCGAGCTCAACTTCTTCGCGCCGCTGGTTCTGGCGCGCGGGTTCGCGGCGTCGCTGGCCAAGGGCAAGGGCGCGATCGTCAACATCACTTCGATCGCCGGACACGCCGTCCACCCCTTCGCCGGCTCGGCCTACAGCACGTCCAAGGCGGCGCTCTCCGGGCTTACCCGCGAAATGGCGGTCGAGTTCGCCGATCTCGGCGTCCGCGTGAACGCCATCGCTCCGGGGGAGATCGAGACGGCCATGCTGTCGCCCGAAACCGACATCCTGATACCGCGCATCCCGCTGCACCGGCTGGGCCAGCCCTCGGATGTCGCTTCGGCGATCTTCTATCTGAGTTCGGCGGATTCAGCCTATGTGACGGGGACCGAGATCTTCGTCACCGGCGGACAGCATCTCTATTAATATCAGCGGCATTAAACATTGGCTGGTCAGAAGCGTTGGATGTCGGGCCTCACCGGTCAACCTTAAAGACCGCTCGTATAGGCGGATCGGCTTTCAGTCGAACCGGGACGCCTTCTATCCCGGCGGTTCTTCCTCATGGATTTCCGCATTGTCCGGGATCGGCACCCCCTGGAGCTTCCGCGAGGTCCAGATGTGCTTGGCTTGGGACAAGTCGGGCGGGACGTCGAGCGAGCCGCCCTTGATGCTGATCGTCGGATCGCGATCGGGATCGCCGTGCCATAGGCGTGTTCCGCATCGCGGGCAGAATGCGCAGTCGAGGGTGCCTGCGACGGAGGCATGCCGGGTCCAGATCCGAGGCGTGCCGGACAGGCGCACCAGATCCAAGCTTCTGACCATCACCGAGATGCCGAATGCGGAGGACGATTGCTTCCGGCATTCGCGACAGTGACAGACATAGAGATCGACGGGTGCTCCAACGATCCTGTAGCGGATCAAGCCGCATTGGCATCCGCCTTCCATAACGGTTCCGGTCGGTTGCTTCGTCATATCCTGCTGACCCCGCTGTCCAGGAGGAACCGTTCGAGGTTGCCGAACCCCGGATGCTCTTTTCGGTTCGCCATACTAACCGAACCATCGCCGCATTAACCACTTATCGCGCTCCTCGAGGCTTTGACATCGCGAGGTCCAGCTCAACATGATGCTTGCTTAACAAAAGTGTCATGAAGGATGGACGGAGTGGTAGCGGTCGCCGGGAGCAGAGTGGAAGCGGGGGGGCGAAGCCCAGCCCGAAGCGGATCAAGTCTGAAGTGGTTGATGGCCGCTTTGTCATGCTCCCTGAGCGTTGTCGTATTGTCCGTGCTTCAGACAAGTTTCACTTACGGAGAGCTGTTCAACGATCCGGCCGACATCATCGGCTTTCATCCCTTGCTCGGTCTGGTTTCCATGCTGGGGCTGTTCGGGTGGGCGGCCGCTGCCGGGGTGTGCTTCCTCAGCTATGCCGTGATCCGGAGGGACAGTTCACCCTATCTCCGGCGCTTCTTCCTCGCGGCGGGGCTGTTCACCCTGTTCCTGATGGCGGATGACGCCTTCATGTTGCATGAACAGGTATTGCCGAACGGCTTCGGCATCCGGGAGCGCTATATCAAGCTGGCCTATCTGGCGGCGGCAGGCGCCTTCGGCCTTGTGTTCATCAAGCAGTTGATCGGCAACAGCCCGGTGATCCTGATCGCCTCGGGCTTGTTCTTCGCAGCCAGCTTCACCTTCGACAATCCGGCGGTGCTGAACTTGCTCGGCTCCTTCGAAAGCGGCTTCGTGCTTTACGTGATCGAGGACGGATGCAAGTTCACGGGCATCCTGCTCTGGCTGACATGGCTGTTCCGCACCAGCCTTCAGACCATCCAGGCACGGCCCGGTTACAGAAGCGAGGCCAGGAGCCTTTAGGACAGGAGCCTTTTTCCGGAAGAGTCGTGTCGGAGGGCATCGGTGCCGGGCCTTTCGGGCCCGGCATTCCGCCCGCTGTGCCGATGCCGTCAGTGGGCCAGCAGTACCGGGACGTTCGACATGGCCAGGATATGGCTGGTGGCGCCGCCGAATATCATCTGGCGGAGCCGGCTCTGCGTGTAGGCGCCCTTGATCAGCAGATCGACTTCCAGCGCTTTCGCGTGCTCCAGGATCGTCTCGCCGACGCCCCGGTTCTGCGGCACGTGCATGGCCTGGGCTGGGACGCCCGATCTGGTCAGATAGCGGGCCGCTTCCTCGGCCGACGGACCTGCCACCATGCCGCCTTCGACGGACAGGATGAAGACCCGTTCGGCCCGATCCAGGAACGGCCGGGCGAAGGCCACGGTCCGTGCGGTTTCCGTGCTGGCGTTCCAGGCTATCATGATGGATTCGCCGATCTTCTGCGGCGCCGTCGGCGGCGCTACGAGGACGGGCCTGCCGCCGTCGAACAGGGCCGCTTCCAGCGTGCTCATGCGGGGCGGCGTCGCTCCCCGTGACGGCTGGCCCAGCACCGTCAGGTCGAACAGACGGGCATGCTGGCCGATGAAGTCGTCGCCGGGCGGGGCTTCGATCCGGAAAGTCGCCCAGGGCTGGCCGGTGCCGGCGCCGCCGTCCAGCGGAACGTCGTTGCGGTTGAGAAAACGTTCGAACTCCGTCCGGCTGCGCTGGATGCTGTCCCAGTCCTCCTTGCGGAAGTCCTCGACGACGTAAGGCGCCCCCATGCCGGTCGCAGCGATGATCCCGGCAAAGTCGGGCCGGACATGCAGGCCTTCCATATGGCTGCCGAAACGCCGCGCCACCAGCAGGGCCGTCTCCAGCACCGATTCCAGCAATTCGCTTTCTTCGACCGGGATGAGGATGCTTTTCATGGTCCGGTTCCCCCTGATGTTTTCGGATCGCTCGTCATTTTCCCCATCCAATCATCCGACGGGGCGGGCCGGCGCGCAACAGTCTTTGGCGCCGGCACCCGTGCCGGAAACGGCACGCCGGGAGCCGCCGTTCCGCAAAGTAAAGACGGGTCTGTATAGTTAACAGCCAATAAATGGCTATGTCAAATCGTCACGCGGCAGCCGGATGAAAGGATCGGCGCAAGACAAAGGGCCAGACTGGCCTTAATCTCGGGGCCAACCCGTCTTTCCCACTGTCCAAGCTGGTTTGATCATGAATGACGTCGCTGAATTCCTAGCCTATGCGATCAAGCTGGAGGAAGATGCCGCAGCGCGGTTTTCCGATCTGGCAGAGTCGATGAAGACCTACGGCAACCGCGAAGTGGCTGAATTTTTCGGCAAGATGGCCCATTTCTCGCGGCTGCATCTGGCTGAAGCCCGCAAGCGTGCCGGTTTTCATAAGCTGCCGGACATGAAGCCGGAAGATTACAAATGGCCGGACGACGAGAGCCCGGAAGCGACTTCCATGGAAGGCTCCCATTATCTGATGACGGCGGAATATGCGCTCGCCCTGGCTCTTCAGAGCGAGGAGAACGGGTTTGCCTTCTACCAGAACGTCGCGGTCACCACCAAGGACGTCGAAATCCGCACCATGGCGGAGGAGTTCGCCGAGGAAGAGGCGGAGCATGTCGCCGAGTTGAAGAAGTGGGTCAAGCGCTACGAAGCGGCGTGACGCCATGGGCCTATGGCGAGTCGCGGCACGAACCCAGGGTGGATGTCCCCTGTCCGTGCCGCGGTTCGCCGTAACCTATGCCTTCAGGGCAGCATAATCGTACTCGTACGTCTTCTCGTCCGGCTTGAAGCCCTGGAAAGCGGAAATCACGTCCTCGAGGCTGACGCCTTCGGGGACATTCTGTATTTCGTAAACAACGGACGATCCGCTGGTCGGACCGACATCGGCGGTACGGTGCGCTTTTGTAATAGCGCCTTCGCCGGCTACCTTGATCATATACGATGCCATATGCGTGCTCCTGTTTCGATCGGTGTCAATACTTGCAATCTGAGGGTCGGGCCAATTTCTGACCTTGGCCTACGTTAGCAGGTGCCGGGGCACGGCACCGCGCGACAAGTTGCCCGCTGCTCCGGCCGGTCACAGACATTTCCCTTTGGAAGCACACGCATGTATGATCGTGCCGCATTGGGAGGTATCGATATGGATGCGGCCATCGTCATATCAGCTATCATATTCATGTATGCCGTTTCAATATACAACCGTATGCAGAAGCATTGGCAGTCGGTGCTGGAAGCTTTGGCCAGCGCCGATACCGAAACCGGAACTGCGACGGGGTCCGAACAGGATCTTCGCCGGGGACGGTGCTATGCCAAGATCGCGGCCTACAACACCTATCGCGCACAGTTCCCGCAGATCGTGTTGAGCCGGCTGGCCGGCTTCAGGGCCGTGGAGTTTCCGGCAGCCGGACGCGCGGCGCCGCCGCCGCCCGGAGCCGAGATCATCCAGCTGGAGATCGCCGGTCCCCGCAAGCTGCGTGACCCTGCCGCAGAT
>NZ_JCACHA010000824.1:3607-8951 GCF_059503625.1 Skermanella sp. | reverse complement strand
GTGGACACGGGGCAGCACCGCATTTACCAAAGTCGATCTCGCATCGGACTGAAACTGTGCCCCGAATCAGCGATTGCAGAATGTAGTTGCGGTACAGGATCGCCCTCCCGATCTCAGGCATTCGGACACGGCGTCGGCAGCCGCCGCTTCGGACGTGCTTGCCTTGCTCCAGCCGATCCCCAGGGAAACGTTGTCCGTCGCTACCGCCAGGCATTCCGATCCGGACGCGATGAGCTTCAGACTGCAGCTTGGTGCCTTAGACTTGCACTGCGCCAGCGCACTGTTGACCGCCCTGTCGATGTTGTCGAAACGCGCAGTCACTCCGGTGTGAATCCGCCCGGCATAGAGCGAGGAGACCGCGATCGCCCCGAAGGGCCCGCTGCTGGCCACGTCCGCCGCGGACAATGGAGGTGCTGACATGTAGACGTTCTCAGTCAGGGACGAATGATCCCACGGAATTTGCCGGCCGTTCGTCGCTTCGATGACCTGCCGGCGGACCTGTGACAGGATCTCCCTGATTTCGCGGTTCGGCTCCGGTAGATGACGTATCAGCGCTTCCGCAAAGGGACTGTTGCGGCCTGCTCCATCGTGGGCAACGTTGTTTGGCTCTGTAGCGAAGGCGATCAACGTGTCGGGTCCGCCATCCAGTTGGGCAAGCCCGGGGAGAACGGATACGCGACGACCTGTCGCGCCGGTAAGAATCCCGCGTCCGTCCTGCAACTCGGTCTGCCACGGATTGTTCCTGCAAGCATCAAGGATGATAATCTTGGCGCGCCGATCTCCCTGCATCCCGCGAAGGATGCCGGTCACTTCAAAACCGCTGCTGAAGATTTCAGCCGGTGCGCCAATTCGGGCGTCGACCGGCAGAAGGTAGTTCCGACCGTCGATCTGCAGGCCGTGTCCCGCGAAGTAGAAAACAACAATTGAGGCTTCCGGCAGGCTTCTGGTGAAGGTTGTGATCAGCGAGAACATGGAAGCCCGGTCGAGATCCCTTCCCTCCACGACGCGGAAGCCGAGCCGCCTGAGCACCGCCGCCACGTCCTGACCATCATTCACCGGATTGGAGAGTTCGGCTGCATTCCAGTACGCTGAGTTCGCGATGACAAGGGCATGATGGCTGGATTGCGCCTTGGCTATCGATAGCCACGCAGGAGCAAGAAACATCAAAGCAGTCAGCATCAGGGCGATCCGGGCGGGAACGGATACCATCGGGATCGGTCGCACCGGATCGTACGGTGTTGGAGCAGGCCGCGTCGGAACCAACCCGATCAGGATAGGTGGTGCCGACCTAAAACGTCCAAGCGCCGCTCGGGAGAGAGTCAGCGCCGCGATATGGCCCCAATACGCCGCGCCCGCACAGTGGAAGCCGAAGGCCCGCGTCATTGCAGACACTCGTGACGAACCAGTTGGCATGAGCGGGTTTGCAGATTGCAATAATCCAGGATCTCACCAATGGTTTCGCTGGGCTCGCGTCCCCAGAAAACCTGGTCCTGTCCCTGGACCACGATTGCACAATCTCCTGGCGCGTACTCGTGCACGACCTTGCAAAGCGGATTAGCGCATCCCGTCAGGGCGTTTCTACGGGCGTCAGCCGCATGGTCCGCCACGGCGAGATGCCAGAACCGGCGACCCTGCTGCGGAACGACGGCCAGGGCAGCGCTTTTATGCGGAGGGCCCGCCGAGATGACCGTCTCGATTTCGGATCCCTGTTTAGTGCATCCCGGCAGGACGGCCAAGATCACGACGACGAGACAGCAGATCATGCCGGATTTGCATTGCCCTATCATCACCGTACCTCTACGCCTGGTTGCACATGCGACATAGAGTTGCATGGGTGACAAGAGAAGGCAAAGATGACCATTGTTGTTAACACGATCCGGTCGGTCGTCCGTGCCGGATCTGCAACAAATCACGAAGATCCGGGTCGGCACGGTGCTATTGGAAGGCGCCAGTCGTGTTCTCGGCCGCGATGCGGCCCCTGTGGCTCACCACCGTGCCCCTCACGTCGGGTCTCACCGCGCATTGCTACGGGCTGCGCTGCATGGGCACTCTCTATGTAACGTGTTCCTGAGCTACCAGCTGGGAAGCTTTGTGGGTGCCTGGCTCGGCGGGGCGGCTCTACGACACCGTGTGATGAGTCGGTGTAAAGGGAAAACGGGGAAACGACTCGGACGGCACCGACTGAATTCTTCCAGGACCTCGACCTGTGTCACGCGTCCCACTCTCACAGCTACAGATCGGGCCGTTCTGGTTTGTGACGTTTGATACCCCAGCGAGGTTGTATGACGTGTCACTGCTCCCAACCGGTGCTGTCATGCGCATCATCGCCGACTGCCACGAACCCGCCGAGATCCTGAAGCTGCTCCGCACCGCTGACGGTGTGGACGGCAGCGCCGTCGAGATCGAAACCGGCTCGCTTGATGTCGGCGATTATCTGATCGGGCCAGGCGCCGCCGTGGAGCGTAAGGCTGACGGGGACTTTGCGGCCTCGCTGCTGGATGGCCGCATGGCTGAGCAGGCAGCCAAGCTGCGGGCGACCTACGAGAAGGTCGTTTGGATCATCGAGGGCAACCCGTACGACGGCCACATCGCTCTGGACCCCAAGGTAATTACCGGCGCGATCAGTCACCTCGCCGTGGTAGAAGGGGCAACGGTATTGCGGACGCAGAACCTGCAGGAAACGGCGGACCTCCTACTGTCCATGGCCAAGCGGCTGCAGGACGGCCGCCGCGATCTGGCATTGCGCCCCGGCAAGCCCGCTGATCCCCGGCTGCTGGCCGAGTACATTGTGAGCGGATTGCCCAGGATCGGGCGCACGAAGGCCAGCACCCTGCTGCAGCGCTTCGGCTCGGTACGCGGCGTGTTCACGGCCGACCCAGCTGATATTGCTGCGATCCATGGTTTTGGCCAGAAGACCGCTGAGGCTATCCGCGCCGCGCTCGACACATCCTATCAGGACTCCGCGTGAACAGGGGCGCCCTGGCACCCCTTCCGAGGATGGCTTCTCCCGCTGGGCGGTCGAAATAATCAAGCCTGTGGATCGGCCCGGTCCGTAGCTCTCAAGCTGTGTTCAATATGTCGGCCGGATTGGTGGACGGGTCACCTGGTTCCGCCGCAGCCGACCACATCTGTTTATCGCCGTGGTCTTCCTGAAGCCATGAAGGCAGCTGCCGGTCCGGATCAATGCACCAGGGCTCAGATAATGCCCTCCCCTGAAAGGTAGAGACCTGAAAGCGATCAAGGTCTGCGCCCTGCTGCCGAGATATCCTGCCTCCTCAGTCTATCAGTCGCAGTCGTCATGACCTTTCCTGGAACTATCGCCTCCTACGTCTTACCGCTGATCATCGTGGCTGCCCTAGCCAGCATTCATCTTCCGTATCCCTTTGCCGGCGATCAGACTCTCTTCCTGCTGGGCGCTGCTGCACTGGATCGGGGAGAGGTGCTATACGTCGATTTCTGGGACATCAAGCAGCCCGGCATCTACTTGTTCTTCTGGCTGGCCGGACGCCTGTTCGGCTTTTCAAAAATCGGTGTCCATCTTCTCGAATTGATTTGGCAGCTGAAGTTCCCGGCGATCGCTGCCAGCATTGAGGAGGCGGGAGCCAACCTGTTCACCTTCCTGCGCTATCCGTCCGATCTGTGGGAATCGATCAGGACGACGAACGTATTCGATCGGCTGCATGAGGAGTTCAAGCGCCGGATCAAGACCCAGTGACTGCTGACCTGCGCCGAGACCGCTTGCATGCTGTTTTGGGCCCTGCTCGCAAGCGGCCAGATCACGCTGCGCCGCGTTGACGGCTGAGATACCCTACACGTCGCTCCCGCCGACCACCCATTTCACTTCGCCGCCTGATCCGACGACCCTGAAGTTCAGGAGAGCGCGCCGTCAGCAATTCCTACCAACCTTCAGACACCACTATGGACAAGCAGGTGCCGCCCCTAAGCCATGTGTTGTATCATTGTCACGGTGTGTGGCTTTGAACAGTCTATGGGCATGCTTATTGTTGCAAGCCATGCTCTTCCAGGTATTTATAACGGCAAGACGACAGCGGGGATGAAACGATCGTGGCTGCGTCGGTCAAATAAAATGATGCAGCGATCGTCCTCACGCTCAGGTCCAGGCTGGTTCGTCAGCATGAACGGCTCGATCACCACCCATTGCGCGCCTGAGAGCCAGAACACGTCTACCATCGCCACCTCTAAGGTACCACCCACGGCAGCGGATCACGAAACCGAAGCCGCGGCAACACTTTGGGTCGGTTCAGGCCCTAGCCAAGGTTGGAAGGGCGGCGGTGATGTCCATCACATCACCTCATCGCTCAGGCAAACCTCCTGGCGCCCGCAACGCACAGCACGACCAGCCCCGTCACCGCAATCATTGTCCAGGCGACGGGTTCGCCCAGCAGCAGCCCCGCCAGCGACAAGCCGAAAAAGGGCTGAAGCAACTGCAACTGCCCCACACCGGCGATGCCGCCAAGTGCCAGTCCCCGATACCAGAAGACGAAACCGACCAGCATGCTGAACACGGAGACATAACCAAGCCCGATCCAGGCCGGAGCCTCGATGCCGGTCCACACGTCCGGTATCGCGGCGAGCGCGATCACTGCCATGACAGGCGACGTCAGCACGAGCGCCCAGGAAATCACCTGCCAGCCGCCGAGCCGGCGCGACAGGATCGCCCCTTCGGCATAGCCAAGGCCACAGAGCAGGACTGCCAGCACCATCAGGAAGTCGCCGGTGAGCGACGTGCTGCCGCTCTGCGACAGGGCAAAGCCGGCGACGGCGAGGCTTCCCACCCCCGAGAACAGCCAGAAGGCTGGCTTCGGCCGCTCCCTGCCGCGCAGCACGCCGAATATGGCGGTGGCAAGCGGCAGGAGCCCGATGAAGACGATCGAATGCGCCGAGGTGATGTATTGAAGCGCCAGCGCGGTCAGAAGCGGAAAGCCGAAGACGACGCCGAGCGCCACGATCGCGAGCGAGGCAAGGTCGCCGCGTACAGGACGTGGCTGCCGCAGCAATAACAGCAGCGCAGCCCCCAACACGGCCGCGATCACCGCCCGCGCCGATGTCAGAAACAATGGAGTGAAGCTGCCGACCGCAATGCGCGTCGCCGGCAGCGAGCCGCTGAAGATGACCACGCCGAGCATTCCGCTGCCCCATCCCGCTGTGGTCCGTCCCATCCTGTTCCCCTTTCCAGCCACTTGATCTTTTCGCGGGGATCTTAGCGTGAGGATCTCTGGCGGTAACAGCGACAGTCCCATACAATTTCAACGAACCGTATTGGGTATGGGAGCAATACAGTTGGCGACGGTCGAGCCATGATAAGCAGGACGGGTACACGCAC
>NZ_JCACHA010000824.1:0-3597 GCF_059503625.1 Skermanella sp. | reverse complement strand
GACGTGATGGACGCGATCCGCCGGAGGATGGCAAGCCGCGCGCTGTCCCCGGGTGAAAGGCTGCCCTCGATCCGCGGCTTCGCCGCCACCATGGGAGTGTCGCCGTCAACCGTGGTGGAAGCCTATGACCGGCTTGCGGCTGAAGGCGTGATCCGCTCGCGGCCAGGCTCGGGCTTCTACGTGTCGGGTGCCATGCCACCGCTCTCCCTGGCCGAAGCCGGACCACGACTCGACCAGGCCATCGATCCGTTCTGGGTGTCACGGCAGTCGCTCGATGCCGGCACGGAGATGCTGAAGCCCGGATGCGGATGGCTGCCGGCCGACTGGATGCCGAATGATGCCATACGCCGTGCGATCCGCCGCCTTGCGCACGCCAACGATACGATTCTGGCGGACTATGGCGGCACGCGCGGATCGCTGCCGCTGCGCCGGCTCCTCGCGCGCCAGTTCGCGGACGAAGGGATCGCCGCCGGTGCCGATCAGATCCTTCTGACTGCCTCGGGAACCCAGGCGGTTGACTTGGCCTGCCGGTTCCTGCTGCGCCCTGGGGATGTGGTGCTTGTCGATGACCCGTGCTACTTCAACTTCCATGCCCTGCTGCGCGCTCATCAGGCTCGGATTGTCGGTGTACCCTATACGCGGAACGGGCCGGATGCGGACCTCTTCGCTGAGGCGCTGACAAGGCATCGGCCACGCCTCTATATCACCAACTCCGCCCTCCATAACCCAACCGGTGCTACGATGTCGCCGCAGACGGCATACAAGCTTCTCAGTGCCGCTGCGGCTCACGATGTCACCATCATCGAGGACGACATCTTTGCCGGCTTCGAGCCGGAACCATCGCCGCGCCTGGCTGTCCTTGACGGACTCACCCGGGTCATCCGGATCGGCAGTTTCTCCAAGACGCTCTCCGCGTCGATTCGGTGCGGCTATCTCGCGGCTCGGCCGGACTGGGTGGAGGCGCTGGTCGATCTTCAGGTGGCGACGAACTTCGGCGGTCCAAGCCCAGTCGCGGCCGAACTCGTCTTCGCGGCCTTGAGCGATGGCAGCTATCGCAAACACCTGGACGATCTCCGCCGGCGCCTGGCGCGGGTCCGACGTGAGACGGCCGACAAGCTTGAAGCACTCGGTCTGCGGCCGTGGCTGATGCCGCGTGGTGGCTTCTATCTCTGGTGCAGCCTGCCGGATGGCCGGAACGCGGCGGATGTCGCACGCGCGGCGCTGCGCGAGAATGTAGTTCTCGCCCCTGGGAACGTCTTCAGTGTCTCTCAATCGGCTTCGGAATATCTTCGCTTCAACGTCGCCCAAATGGGCGATCCGCGCGTCTTCGACGTGCTGGTGCGCGCCAAGGATGCGACAGAGTAAGCGGCCGATTTGTATACTGCGATAGGTTGCGAGCCCGGGGCGATAGGAACGTCGGGATGTGACAAAAGGCGGCCGCTCCTCCCGGCGGCTAGCGCATGTGCTGGACAGTCGACTCCGGCACGGGCAGATGCCAAGCTCGTTTTCAAGATGTGCTTACGCTACGTTTGGGCTCATGGTCATCCTGTGGAACTTGATAGAATGCCCTCCCTGACCCAACGCGAACAGGACCTGCTGCACCGATATCGACGGTTCTATCTCGACTTGGTCGAGGGACGGCGGCTTCCCGAGACCGACGCCCAGCGGCGTTTCCTGGAGGTTGCCGCAGGCCGTCTGCCACCGATGACGGAGCACGAGCGCCTGTGGGTGCGGTGGCGGCGGGAGATCCGGGACAGGAACGTTCGAGCGGTCAAGCGGCGGATGGGGCCGAACGAGTCCTCAAGCCGCCCGTTGTGAGTTCGACCGCATCCAACAGCTGGATTCACAGGGAGGATCACAGCGGCGAACGCTCGGCATATGACGGGATCCCGTCGATCTACGTCATTGCAGACGAACCATAGGGCGGTACGCTGGCGGTAAAGTATGGGACCAGGATTTTACGGGATCGTCCGCCGCCGTATGTAAGAATGTCGTTTGCCGCAGGAGGAGCACCATGCAGCCTCGCATCACCATGTTGACGATCGGCGTGGATGACCTTGAGAGGTCGGTGCGCTTCTACCGCGATGGCCTAGGTCTCCCGACGACAGGGATAACGGGAGAACAGTACGAACACAGCGCCGTGGCCTTCTTCGACCTCCAAGCCGGCCTTAAGCTCGCAGTCTGGCTTCGGGACAGCCTTGCCCACGACACAGGTCTCGCGAAATCCCAGCCGAGCCCGACCGAGTTCTCGATCGGGCACAACGTATCCAGCGAAGATGAGGTGGATCAGGTCATGCGGAGGGCCGAACAGGCTGGTGCTCGGATTGTGAAGCCGGCGCGCAGGACGTTCTGGGGCGGCTATGCTGGGTACTTCCAGGATCCTGACCAGCACCTGTGGGAGGTCGCCTTCAACCCCGGCCTCATTCCCACCGACTAGCAGGCCATGCGGGAGCTTGTTGATCGCCATGAACAAGCGGTTTGTGCTGTGGAGTGCTTTTGGTGTCGTAACGCTTTTCCTGATGATCGGCGGGGCATGGATTCTCTCGCTGCCTCCGGCTTCGACCACCGGAACCGCGCCGCCAATCGCCAGGGAAGAGCTCGACGCCATGATCGCGGCCTTAATGCCTCCAAAACGTCAGCGTCCGCTGATCGCCATCATCGGCATCAATGACGCCACCGAGACCACCGACTATCTCATGCCTTACGGCATCCTTCGCCGCTCCGACGTCGCCGATGTTGTAGCGCTGGCAACAGAGCCGGGGCCGGTGACGCTCTATCCGGCGCTCAAGGTTGAGCCGCAGGCGACGGTTGCCGATTTCGATGTGCGGCATCCGGACGGTGCCGACTATGTCATCGTGCCCGCCATGAGCCGCGACGACGATCCGGCGGCCCTGCGATGGATCAGGAGCCAGGCGGCCAAGGGTGCGATCGTCATCGGCGTCTGCGCCGGAGCCAAGGTCGTCGCGAGTGCCGGACTGCTCGACGGGAAGCGGGCGACGACGCACTGGTACTATCTCAAGGAGCTGCGCGATGAGCATCCCACAATCCGCTACGTCGCGAACAGGAGGCTGGTTGTCGACCGGGGCGTGGCGACGACGACAGGCATCACCGCGTCCATGACGATGTCGCTCACCCTGATCGAAGCCATAGCCGGCCGGGACCGAGCCGAGACGGTCGCCCGGGATCTCGGCGTCACCAGCTGGGATGTACGTCACGACAGCGCTGCGTTCACGTTCACGCGCCCATTCGCCCTGAGGGTGATCGGCAACACCGTCGCTTTCTGGAACCGTGACCAGTTCGGCATAGAACTTCAGCCCCGCATTGACGAGGTGTCGCTCGCCCTCGTCGCAGACGCGTGGACACGGACCTATCGGTCACGTGCGGTGACGTTCGCTGGCACGGCCGGTGCCGTTGAGACACGCAACGGCATTCGCATTTTCCCCGACCAGGTCATCACGGCCTGGCCTGCAGCACAGCAGCTTCCGACACTTGAGGGCCGGCGACCAGCGGAAGCCCTGGACCAGACGCTTCAAGACATCGCGGCCCGCTACGGCATGCACACAGCCGATCTCGTCGCCATGCAGCTCGAATACCCAG
>NZ_JCACHA010000823.1:0-8987 GCF_059503625.1 Skermanella sp. | reverse complement strand
CCATGTACCGGTTCTGGTCCTCCGTCATGCTGAAGTCGGGCACCTATCACGGCAGTCCGATGCAGGCGCACATGCGCATCCCGGACCTGCGGCCCGACCTGTTTTCCCGCTGGCTTATCCTGTTCGAGGAGACCGTGGCGGAGATGTTCGAGCCGGACCTCGCGGCCCGCTTCCTGGAGCGCGCCAACCGTATCGCCGAAAGCCTGAAGCTCGGACTGTTCTTCCGGCCTGAAGCCGTGGTCGTTACCCATTCCTGACGGGTACCAATTCCGGGTTCATGTCAGCGATACGTCAGGTTGCCCGGCTAGTGTCCTGCTCGTGAAACAACCACGGCGGGCCGCAGGGCCCGCCAGACACGAGGCAACCGACATGAACCGCACGACATTCCTCCTGACCGCATCCCTGGCGCTCGCCCTTGCCGCCGGCCCGGCGCTGGCCGGACCGAAATGCACCGGCGAGGCCAAGGACAAATGGCTGTCCGAAGAGGCGATGAAGCAGAAGATCGCCGATATGGGCTTCAAGGACATCCGAACCTTCAAGACCACCAGCGGCAACTGCTACGAAATCTACGGCCACGACAAGGACGGCAGGAAAGCCGAGGTCTATTTCAACCCGGTCGACGGTTCCATCGTCAAATCGGAAATCGGGGGCTGACCATGAACGCCGCCGAGGGCTCGGTATCGGCAGGACCTGGATCGGCAGGCTCGGTACCGGTTTGGGACCCCGTCGTCCGCATCTTCCATTGGACGGTGGCGGCGGGGTGCTTCGCCAACCTCTTCATCGTGGAGGACGGCGGGCGGGCGCACGAGGTCATCGGCTATGCCGTGGCGGCGGTGCTGGCAGTCCGGGTCGCCTGGGGCTTCGTCGGGACCCGCTACGCCCGGTTCGGTGACTTCGTGCCCGGACCGCGCCGGCTGGCCGAGTACCTGGCCCTGATGGTCCGGGGGCGGGAGCCGCGCCAAGTCGGTCATAACCCGGCCGCCGCGGTCATGATACTGGTGCTGATGGCACTGCTCGCCGCTGTCAGCATCACCGGCTGGATGGCGACACTGGACGCTTTCTGGGGCGTCGAGTGGGTCGAGGAGCTTCACGAGGGCACGGCCGACGCGATACTATGGCTGGCGCTGATCCATGCCGGCGCCGCCTTGTACGAGAGCATGCGTCACCGCGAGAACCTGGTGTGGGCGATGGTCACGGGCCGGAAACGGGCATGAGAGTCCTGCTGGTCGAGGACAGCGAGCGTCTTTCCGCCCTGATGAAGGGCGGGTTGGCGCGGGGCGGCTTCACGGTCGATGCCTTCGACCGGCTGGGCGATGCGGAAGCCGCCCTGGACACCGTGGACTACGACCTGATCCTGCTCGACCTGGGATTGCCGGACGGCGACGGGATGGACTGGCTGAAGCGGTTCCGCCGCGGCAGCCGGGACGTCCCCGTCCTGGTGGTGACCGCGCGGGGCGGCCTGAGCGACCGGGTGGCGGGGCTGGATACCGGCGCCGACGACTATCTGGTCAAGCCGTTCGCGATGGACGAACTGCTGGCGCGCTGCCGTGCGGTTCTGCGGCGTCCGGGGGCGGCTCTCTCGACCGTGCTTGCGGCCGGCAACGTCACGCTGGATACGACGTCACGGCAGGTCGCGGTCGCCGGCAGCCGGATCGACGCGCCGCGCCGGGAGACGGACCTGCTCGAAGTGCTGCTTCGCCGCTCCGGCCAAGTCGTGCCGCGCGCGGTGCTGGAGGAACGATTGTACGGCTTCGACGACGAGGTGACGCCCAATGCCCTGGAAGCCCATGTTTCCCGCCTGCGGCGGCGTCTGTCGGACGCGGCGGCCGACGTGACCATCCATACGGTCAGGGGCGTCGGCTACCTGCTGCGGCCCGCCGTGGCGCCGTGATGCGGATGCCGTCGGCGCGGCCGGCGCAGCGGCCTTCGGTCACCCGGCTGATCACGCGCCGGCTGATCCTGGTAGCCGGGCTGCTGATGGTGGCGCAGGTCGTTCTGGTCGCGATGCATTACGGCTGGGACGGCAAGCGGCTGGGCGTCCGGGTCGCGGCGACCGAGGCGGCGCGGATCGCCGGCCATATCGGGATCGGACCCAAGGGGCGGCCCGTCCTGGCCCTGCCGGAGGAGCATGCCGAGCGCTACCGGCATCATGGGGCAGCCTATGCCTTCCGGGTCGTCGATACCGATGGGACCGAGATCGCGGGCATGAACCCTGGCTTGTTCACGGTGCCGCTGCCCGAGCCCGCGACTGCGCCCGACCTGTTCTGGCGCGTCGTGCCCGGACCGCAGGGCGAAACCCGCGTGCTTGTCCAGCGCTTCGACCGGATCGCGACGGGCCTGCTGGTCGCCATCGCCATCGCTTCCGATCCGGACCGGCTCGCCTGGGTGGCGCTGCTGCACGAGGTCGTCGATCATGTCGCGATCCCGATGGTGCCGCTGGCCCTGCTGCTGCTGGCCGTCAACGTCTATGCCGTACGCCGGAGCCTGCTTCCGCTGGCGCGCGCCGCCGGCGAAGCCGCCGGCCTGGGCGCCCGGCGCGGCGGGCTGCGGCTGTCGGCCGGCGACGATCTCCCGCGTGAGGTCCGTGCGCTGGTCGGCGCCGTCAACGCGGCGCTGGGCCGGGCGGACGAGGTGCTGCGCTTCCAGCGCGAGTTCACGGCCAACGTGGCGCACGAACTGCGCACCCCCCTGGCCGTGCTGCTGCTGCAACTGGACGAAATCGGCGGACCGGCGGCGGAGGCGGCCAAGAGCGACATCCAGGCGATGTCCCGGCTGGTCGATCAGCTACTTCGCGTCGCCCAGATCGAGGGAATGTCGGCGGAACCCCCGACCGATGTCGATCTGGCCGAAGTCGGACGCGGCGTCGTCCAGCAATTGGCCCCGCTGGCGCTGGACCGGGGCCGCGAAACCGAATTCCGGGACGAGGGCGCCGCGATCGTCCAGGGCCATCGGGACGCCATCGCGGGCGCCGTCCGCAACCTTGTGGACAATGCGTTGCGCGCGGCGCCCAAGGGATCGGTGATAACGGTCAGCGCCGGGCCGGGTCCCGTGATCGAGGTATCCGACCAGGGGCCGGGCATCGACCCGGCCTTGCGCCGGGACCTGTTCGACCGGTTCGCCCAGGGGGACAGGCGGACGCGCGGCAGCGCCGGCCTGGGGCTGGCCATCGTCGCCAAGACGATGGAGATCCATGACGGATCCGTCACCGTTGCCGACCGTCCCGGCGGCGGAACCCTGTTCCGCCTGGTTTTCCCCGGTCCGGGACCGTTCAGCGAACCGCCCTGACTTCGTGGCGAAGCCAGATCAGCAGGGCGATCAGGGTGAGGGCGCCGGCCTGATGGGCCGCCGCCAGCGGGATCGCGACGACGCTGATCAAGGTCGCGACGCCGAGCACGATCTGAAGCACCATCATGGCGCCGGTCGCATGACCGATCAGGTGGCCGCGCGGGCTGAGGCCGGCGCGGACCGTCCTCCACCACAGGGCCAGCACCACGACGCCGGTGGCGATGGCCAGCCAGCGGTGGGTGAACTGGACGGCGGCGTGGTTCTCCACGAAGTTCAGGGCCGCCGGGTCGAGGAACCACATGTCTTCCGGCACCAGATGCCCGCCCATCAGCGGCCAGGTGTTGTAGATCATGCCGGCGTCCAGCCCGGCGACGAAGGCGCCCCAGGCGACCGTAACCGCGACCAGACCCAGCGCCATTCCGATATGGCGGCGGAGCGCCGGAGCTTTGGTGCTGCCGCTCGACGCAGGCTTCGGATCGAGCAGGCCCAGGGCGATCCACAGCATCACCGCGAAGATGATGAAGGCCATGCCCAGGTGCAGCGCCAGCCGGTAATGGCTGACGGAAGGCCGGTCGACCAGACCGCTGACCACCATGAACCAGCCGATGCCGCCCTGAAGGCCGCCGAGCAGGAACAGTCCCAGCAGCTTGGGCATCAGGCCCTTGGGGATGCGCTTGGTCGCCCAGAACCACAGGAAGGGCAGCAGGAAGGCGAAGCCGATCAGCTGGCCCCAGAACCGGTGGAACCACTCCCAGAAGAAGATGTGCTTGAACTCTTCCAGCGACATGCCGGCATTGACGTAGCGGTATTCGGGTGTCGCCTGATAGAGGCCGAACACGCGGTTCCACTCCTCCGCCGACAGGGGCGGCAGCATGCCGATCAGCGGTTTCCATTCCACCATCGACAGGCCCGACTCGGTCAGCCGGGTGATCGCTCCGATCACCGCCATGGCGAACACCATGCCGCAGCAGATCAGCAACCAGAATGCTATGGCGCGGGACGCCGGAGCGGCATCGGCCGCGGCTTCGCGCGATGCGGGATAGGTGACGGACGACAAGGCTTTGACCCATTCTTTTCTGGCGGCCATTTACCGGCTGGCCGAAGGAAGCGCGATAATACCGCTCTATGTGGCGCGCGCCTGTCCCCCGTCAAACATCCGCTTGGTCAAACATCCGGTAGGATGCGTTACCGCGACCAGAGGTCGCATGCGTCATCGCGACGCCCTGCATTCACATCGCCTGTTCAGATCGCGTTGTCCAGGACGGCGGCCACTTCGGCGCTGTCGATGTCGCGGGCGGTGAAGGCCCGGCCGATGCCGCGCGCCAGGACGAAGGTGATCTTGCCGTCCTGGACCTTCTTGTCCTTGGCCATGTGGCCCAGCAGCTCGACCGTGTCCCACTCGACGCCTTCGACCTGACCGAGCTTGGTCGGCAGGCCGATCGCTTCGAAGTGGCGGCGCACCCGGATGGCATCCTGCCCGGTGCAGAGGCCCAGCCGGGCCGACAGGTCGAAGGCCATGCCCATGCCCAGGGCCACCGCTTCGCCGTGGAGCAGGCGGTTGTCGTAGCCGGCCGCCGCTTCCAGCGCATGGCCGAAGGTGTGGCCGAAGTTCAGCAGCGCCCTGCGGCCCGATTCGCGCTCGTCCTGGCCGACGATGGCGGCCTTGGCGGCGCAGCTCACGGTGACCGCGCGGACGAGGGCTTCGGTGTCGCCGGCGCAGACGGCGGCGCCGTGCTGTTCGAGCCATTCGAAGAAGTCCACGTCGTCGATCAGGCCGTACTTCACCACCTCCGCATAGCCGGCCAGCACGTGGCGGCGGGGCAGGGTGGAGAGCGCCGAGGTATCGGCCAGCACCAGCCGGGGCTGGTGGAACGACCCGACTAGGTTCTTGCCCTGCCGGGTGTTGATGCCGGTGTTGCCGCCGACCGAACTGTCCACCTGGGCCAGCAGCGTGGTCGGGATCTGGACGAAGTCGAGCCCGCGCAAGGATATCGCGGCGGCGAAGCCGACCAGATCGCCGACCACGCCGCCGCCAAGGGCGATCAGCACCGTGGAACGCTCGATCCCGCGGCCGAGCATCTCGTCCAGCAGGGCTTCCAGATGGGCGAAGCTCTTGGTCTTCTCGCCCGCGGGGAGGACGATCGCCGGGCCGTTGCGGCGCACGCCGGCGCCTTCCAGCGCCGCTTCCAGCGACGGCAGGTGGAGCGGGGCCACCGTATCGTCGGTGACGATGATGACGGGACGCCGGCCGATCAGCGGAGCGATGCGGGCGCCCGCCTGCTTGATCGCCCCCGGACCGATCACGATGTCGTAGCTGCGCTCTGACAGATCGACGCGGACGATATCCTGCATGATTGGGCTCTTTTCCATTGTTCCGGGCTTTATATTTCGTGCTTTTCAGCCGTCGGTCCTGGTCACGCCCGGCCATGTCTCCAGCGCCTTCAGCACCCGCTCCACCGTTTCTTCCGGCGGCGCCTCGATGCTGTCCACGGTGATGTCGGCTTCGGCATATACCGGATAGCGCAAGGCGATCAGCCGGCCCAGGATCTCGCGCGGGTTGCCCTGCTTGAGCAGCGGGCGGTTGTTGCGCCGGGAGGTCCGCGCCAGCAGCACGTCCACCTCGGCCCGCAGCCAGACCGAGATGCCGTGGGTGCGGATCAGGCCGCGCGTGTGGTCGTCCATATAGGCGCCGCCCCCGGTCGCCAGGATATGCGGCGGATTTTCCTGAAGCAGCCTGCCGATCACGCGGCGCTCGCCGGCGCGGAACTCCGCCTCGCCGAACTGCTCGAAGATCTCCTCGATCGTGCGGCCGGCCGCCGTTTCGATCTCGTGGTCGGCGTCGCGGAACTGGAGGTCCAGGCGTGCCGCCAGCCGGCGGCCGATGCTGGTCTTGCCCGCTCCCATCAGACCGACCAGCACCACTGTCCGGGGCACTATCAGGCGGGGAGTCGCCGGGTGCTGCGATGCGAGGGGCTGATGGGCGATCATCGAAGCGACAGGATCCTCTGCGACACGGTTTAGCAACCGCTGATGTTGCGCTGTGAATAAGGTATGGCTACAGTACACCGCGTTTAACCTTTGGACAGGTACATGATCCGCCGCAAGGCGCGATCAGGCTCCTTTTTGCCGAAGGTTCCAACACCGCCTAAAAAAGGACATGGTGGTCCTTAACACAAGGTATTTCGTCTTCTCCACTATCAATGACGGTACCGTGGCACGCTCTCGCAACCGCCCTTATTCGGGCTCATCCTCGACTGGTATAATGTCCCGCTTACTCGGCGCCCTGATAGTTCTGGCCCTGATCGTCGTCGCCGGCGGCGCGGTCTTCCTTGCCACCTGGGAAATTCCGGCCCCGTCGAAGACGGTGGAGCGGGTGATCCCCGATGAACGTTTCCCGCGCTGACCGGGCTGCCGGCCCCCTCGTTCCCGCCGATCCGGACAGGGCCAGGTCCCTGTCCGGGGCAGCCCGGCATAGGCGCCCGATCTTGACTTCCCATGCGCTGATTCGCCGCGGCCGTCATTCGAGCGGCCGGTGCAACGCGGTTAGACGATAAAAGCCGAAAGTACAGTCGATGCCCCGCCCAGGACGCCCCCGTAAACCCAAGACCCCCGCATCGCCCCGGATCGAAGCCTTCCTCGACATGCTGGTGGCGGAGCGGGGTGCAGCCAGCAACACCCGGCAGGCCTATGAGCGGGACCTGATCGACGTCGCGGCGTGGCTGACCGGGCGCAACACCAACCTGGAAGGCGCCAACACCGACGACATCAGGGGCTATCTGGACGACTTGAGCGGCCACGAAGGCGGCACGGCGGTCCGGACCATCGCGCGCAGGCTGTCGGCCCTGCGCCAGTTCTATCGCTTCCTGGTATCCGAAGGACTGCGGGCCGACGATCCCGCCGCGACCATCGACAGCCCCAAGCAGGGCCGTCCGCTGCCCAAGATCCTGAGCGAGGGCGAAGTCGACACGCTGCTGACGGCGGCCCAGCGCCGGGGCGGCCCCGACGGCATCCGGCTGGTGGCCTTGCTGGAAGTCCTCTACGCGACCGGCCTTCGCGTGTCGGAACTGGTCGGCCTGCCGCTCAACGGCATCGCCCGCGACGGCCGCTGCCTGTTCGTCAAGGGCAAGGGCGGCAAGGAACGGATGGTGCCGCTGTCCGAACCGGCGCGCGACGCGCTGGCGGCCTATGTCCCGCTGCGGAAGGACTTCATGGTGCCGGGGCGCGAGCAGCGTCAGGCGGCGTTCCTGTTCCCGTCGCGGACTTCGGAGGACGGCCACCTGACCCGCCAGCGTTTCGCCCAGCTCCTCAAGGAACTGGCGATCGACGCCGGGATCGAGCCGCGCAAGGTCAGCCCCCACGTCCTGCGCCACGCCTTCGCCACCCATCTGCTGGACCACGGCGCCGACTTGCGCAGCGTTCAGAAGATGCTGGGCCACGCCGACATCGCGACCACCCAGATCTACACCCACGTCGTCGGCGACCGCCTGAAGCGCGTCATCAACGACCACCACCCGCTGGCCCGCCCGAAGAAGCTGGCGGGGGCGAAGTAGCGGAAGGCGGCGAGATCAGCCGGAAGCGCTACTGCTTGCCGCCGGCCAGCAGCCGCTCTGCCTCGGCGAGATCGTCGGGGCGGTTGGTGTTGAAGAAGGGATCGACCGGACCGCAATCGAAATCCGCGATCGCCAGCCGGTAGCGCGCGGTCCAGACGTCGACCTTGCGGACCTGCTCCTCCAGCATGGCGCGCCGCAGGTCGTGGCGTAGATGCACCGGCCACAGGCCGAACACGGGGTGTTCGCGGCCGTCCGACCGGGCACAGGCCATGTCGGCGCCGTCGCGCTCGACGGCGGCGAGCAGCCGTTCCACCAGATCGGCCGGCTGGAACGGCGCGTCCGTCGCGAAGGTCGCGACCCAGCGGGCGTCCGGTGCGTGTTCCGCCGCCCAGTCCAGCCCCGTCAGGACTCCGGCCAGCGGACCGGCGTAGTCCGGGACCACGTCGGGCGCCACCGGCAACCCGGTGCCCGCGAAACGGTCGGGGTCGCCATTGGCATTCAGCACCAGAAGCTCGACCTGCGGGCGCACGCGGTCGAGGATATGGTCCAGGATCGTCCGTCCGCCCAGCAGCCTCAGCGTCTTGTCGCCGCCGCCCATGCGCCGCGACAATCCGCCTGCCAGCAGCAGGCCGACGACTCCACGCCCATCACTCGCCGTCATCGTCGCGGCTCCCCTTGCGCCGGTGGCTGGTGGGCTCGTCCGCGCCCTCGCCGGGTGCCAGATCGAAGTCGATCCGCTCTTCCCCCGCCAGCGCCACGAAGCGGCGGCCGCGCGCACGGCCGATCAGCGTCAGTCCCGCCTGCCGCGCCAGATCCACGCCCCAGGCGGTGAAGCCGCTGCGCGAGACGAGGATCGGGATGCCCATCTGCACCGTCTTGATGACCATCTCGGAGGTCAGGCGCCCGGTGGTGTAGAAGATCTTGTCTTCCGGCGTCAGCCCGTGCCGCCACATGTAGCCGGCGACCTTGTCGACCGCGTTGTGGCGTCCGACGTCTTCCATATAGACCAGCGGCCTGTCCTCGCACGCCAGCACGCAGCCGTGGATGGCGCCCGCTTCCAGGTAAAGGCTGGGGGCCGTGTTGATCTTGCGGGTCAGCGCCGCCAGCCAGGACGTCCTGATGCGGGCGGTCGAGGACAGCCGGACGTCCTCG
>NZ_JCACHA010000822.1:0-9009 GCF_059503625.1 Skermanella sp. | reverse complement strand
AAGGCGAACCCGGAACTGGACGACGAGCTCAACAAGCGTGCATGGCGCGATACCCTGCCCCGCTTCGCCCATAGCCCCGGTGCGCTCGACTCCCGGCGCTATACCCGATTCGCGGAGTTCCTGAAGGAGCGTGAGCTTATCGCATCGGTGCCCAAGCTGGCCGATTACGCAGTGGAGCTTAAGTAGGCACCGGGGTCGGCCGGCATAAAGACGCTTTGCCGCATGCCGACGTGTGCGGCAAACTTTGACCACGGCGCGGACCGCAGTATGGTGCGGCATGACTCAACTGAGACGCGCACTAACCGACCTTGAGCGGCTTGACTGGCTGCGGCTGATTCGCACCGAGAACGTCGGTCCGGTCACCTTCGCCCGTCTGATGGAACGGTTCGACACCGCCGGAAAAGCGATCCAGGCGCTGCCGGAACTGGCGAAACGCGGCGGACGCAAGGCTCCGCTGCGGATAGCCTCGCGGGCGGAGACGGAACGTGAAGCCGCGGCGGTGACCAAGTACGGGGCGCGGCTGATTGCCTCATGCGAGCCTGACTACCCCCAGGCCCTCGCCGCGATCGACGACGCGCCGCCCCTGATCTCGGTCAAGGGCCATCCTCACCTTCTGAGAAAGCGCGCCGTCGCCGTCGTCGGCGCCCGCAACGCCTCGATCAACGGCAAGCGCCTGGCCGAAATGCTGGCGCGCGACCTGGGAGCCGCCGGCTTCGTCGTCGTCTCCGGCCTTGCGCGCGGGATCGACGCCAGCGCCCATGCCGGATCGCTGGCCAGCGGCACGGCGGCCGTCGTGGCCGGCGGAATCGACGTAGTCTATCCGGAGGAGAACCGTGCCCTTCAGGAGCGCATCGCCGAACAAGGCGCCGTCGTCGCGGAATGTGCGATCGGCACCCAGCCGCTCGCCCGCCACTTCCCGCGCCGAAACCGCATCATCTCCGGGCTGGCGCTCGGCGTCGTCGTGATCGAGGCGACGCTGAAGTCGGGCTCCCTGATCACCGCCCGCGTAGCGGGCGACCAGGGCCGCGACGTCTTCGCGGTACCGGGATCGCCGCTCGACCCGCGCTCGCAGGGTCCCAACCGTTTGATCCGCGACGGCGCCGCCATGGTCGAGAGCGTCGACGATATCGTCCAGGCGCTGGCGGACACCGAAGCGCGGCCGCTGCGGGAGCCGCAATCCGACCTCTTCTCAGCCGACAGGGGTATTCAAGTGGACGAGGCGACCGTGCGGGAAATCGGCGAACGGTTGCTCGAAAGCCTCAGTTACACACCGGTCCCCGTTGACGAACTCATCAGAGGGTGCCAATTGTCTGCGTCGGTAGTACGGATCGTGCTCACCGAACTCGCCCTTGCGGGCCGGGTTCAGGAGCTTTCCGGAAATCAGGTCGTCCTGATTCAGCAATAAAAACTGAAAAAGAGACCGAACGCAAACAAGAGGCGGAATTCGCTTGTCTGGCAGCAATCTAGTCATCGTCGAATCCCCGGCCAAAGCGAAGACGATCAATAAGTATCTTGGTCCGGACTTCACGGTTTTGGCCAGTTTCGGCCATATTCGGGATCTTCCTCCCAAGGACGGCTCAGTTCGTCCCGAGGAAGACTTCGCCATGTCCTGGGAACTTGGCGATCGGTCCAAGCGCCACGTCGATGAGATCTCGCGCGCCATCCGTGGCGTCGATCACGTCTTCCTCGCAACCGACCCGGATCGCGAGGGGGAGGCGATTGCCTGGCACGTTCAGGAAGTGCTGCGGGAAGCGAAGCTGCTGGACAAAGTCGATGTCCGCCGGGTCACCTTCAACGAGATCACCAAGGGCGCGGTGCTGGATGCGATGGCGCATCCCCGCGACCTGAACCGGGAATTGATCGAAGCCTATCTGGCGCGCCGGGCGCTCGACTATCTGGTCGGGTTCACGCTGTCGCCGGTGCTCTGGCGCAAGCTGCCGGGGTCGCGCTCGGCCGGCCGCGTCCAGTCGGTGGCGCTCCGCCTGATCTGCGAGCGCGAAGCGGAGATCGAGGTCTTCCGCCCCCAGGAATACTGGTCGATCGAGGTCGTGTTCCGGACGGCCGCAGGCGCCCTGGTCAAATCCAGGCTGACGCAGCTCGACGGCAAGCGGCTCGACAAGTTCGCGCTCGGTGAAAAGGGTGCCGCGGAAGCCGTGGTCGAGCGGCTGAAGCCGCTCAGCTACGCCGTCCACTCGGTCGAGCACAAGCAGGTCCGGCGCAATCCGTATCCGCCCTTCACGACGTCGACCCTTCAGCAGGAAGCTTCGCGGAAGCTCGGCATGGGCGCCACGCGAACCATGCGGGTGGCCCAGAAGCTGTACGAGGGCGTCGATATCGGCGGCGAGACGGTCGGCCTGATCACCTATATGCGAACCGACGGCGTGCAGCTTTCCAACGACGCCATCGGGCAGGTCCGCGAACTGATCGGGTCGCATTACGGCCCGGATTACCTGCCGGGATCGCCGCGCATCTACAAGAGCACCGCCAAGAACGCCCAGGAGGCGCACGAGGCGATCCGGCCGACGGACCTCAGCCGCCGGCCGGAAGAAGTCGCGGCGCAGCTCGAGCGAGACGAGTTGCGCCTCTATGAGCTTATCTGGAAGCGCACCGTCGCCTCGCAAATGGAAAGCGCCGTGCTGGATCAGGTCGCGGTCGATATCGCTTCCGGCGACGGCAAGGCCGTGCTCCGGGCTACCGGCTCGGTCGTGGTGTTCGACGGCTTCCTGCGGGTTTATCAGGAAGAGCGCGACGATTCGGTGGACGAGAAGACCGCCGCCGAGGAAGACGCCGAGGCGCGCCTGCCGCCGGTCAAGGAAGGCGACCCGATGAACCGGGACGCCATCGACGCCGAACAGCACTTCACCCAGCCGCCGCCCCGCTATACCGAGGCCAGCCTGGTCAAGAAGCTGGAAGAGCTGGGCATCGGCCGGCCCTCCACATATGCCAGCATCATGCAGGTGCTCCAGGACCGCGACTATGTCGAGATCGACAAGCGCCGCTTCGTGCCGCACGATCGCGGCAGGCTGGTGACGGCGTTCCTGTCCAGCTTCTTCGAACGCTACGTCGAATACAACTTCACCGCCGACCTGGAAGCCAAGCTGGACGACGTGTCCGATGGAAAGCTGGACTGGAAGACCGTGCTGCGGGACTTCTGGAAGGCCTTCTCTGCAGCGGTCGAGGGCACCAAGGACCTGACGATCACCCAGGTCATCGACGAGCTGGACAAGGATCTCGGCCCGCACTTCTTCCCCAGCGACACGCGGGACGGCCATGACCCCAGGGTCTGCCCGTCGTGCCACGCCGGCCGGCTGGGGCTCAAGCTGAGCAGGACGGGTGCCTTCATCGGCTGCTCCAACTATCCGGAATGCCGCTACACCCGCTCGCTCGCCGTGGCGACGGGCAGCGAGGAAGCCGACGCGCTGGCCGACGGCCCGCGCGAATTGGGCGACGATCCGGAAACCGGCCTGCCGGTCAGCGTCCGGCGCGGACCCTACGGCGCCTATGTCCAGTTGGGTCCGCCGCGGGAAGCGGAGGCGCCGGCGGAGGTCGTCGTCCCCGAGCCGGAACCGGACGCGAAGAAGGCCAAGGGCAAGGCGAAAGCCAAGGCCAAGCCGAAGGACGCCCCGAAGCCGAAGCGCGTCTCGCTGCCCAAGGGCATGCCTCCGGCCGAGATCGATCTGGAAACGGCCCTGAAGCTGCTGGCCCTGCCGCGCGACGTCGGCCCCCATCCGGAAACGGGAGAGATGATCTCGGCCGGGATCGGGCGGTTCGGCCCGTATCTGAAGCTGGGTTCGACCTACAAGTCGCTGGCGGCCGACGACGACGTCCTGAGCATCGGCCTCAACCGGGCTGTGGTCCTCCTGGCGGAAGCCAAGAAGGGACCGGCGCAGGTGCCCGGCCGCGTGGTCGGCGACCATCCGCGCGACGGCAAGCCGGTCAGCCTCAACAACGGGCGCTTCGGCCCTTATGTCAAGCACGGCAAGGTCATGGCGTCGCTGCCCAAGGCGATGGCGGCCAATGCCGACGAGCTGACCATGCAGCAGGCGGTCGAGTTGCTGGACGCCAAGATCGCCAAGGACGGCGGCAAGGTCCCTGCCGCAAAGGGCGTCAAGTCCAAGGCCGCGAAGCCCGAGACGGCGGTCGACGACGCCGGCGACGAGGCGAAGCCGGCCAAGAAGCCGGCGGCCAAAAAAGCGGCGGCCGAGAAGAAGCCTGCCGCCCCCAAGAAGGCGGCCACGACAAAGGCAGCCGCCAAGGCCACCGATGCACCGGCCGCCAAGCCGAAGGCCCGGGCCGCCGGCTGATCCCGTTCTGGAGAAATCGATACACCATTGACCGACGAAGAATCACCAAGGAAAGCAGCCTCCTCCTTCCCGAGCCGGGAGGAGGTGCTGTCCTTTATCCGGAACAGCCCCGTGCCCGTGGGAAAGCGGGAGATCGCGCGCGAGTTCCATCTGCGCGGCGACGATCGCATTGCCCTTAAATCCCTCCTGAAGGAGCTTGAAAGCGATGGCAGCGTAGAACGCGACCGTGCCCGCCGGCTGGCTCCCCCGGCGGCGCTGCCGGCCGTAGGCGTGCTCGAAGTGATCGAGATCGACACCGACGGCGAGGTGCTGGCCCGCCCGATCGCGTGGACGTCGGAAGAACCGCCGCCGAAGATCTTCATGCAGCCGGAACGGCGCGGGCACCCTGCCCTGCTGCCCGGCGACCGCGTGCTGGCCCAGCTTCAGCGGCAGAACGACCGCACCTACAGCGGACGGACGATCCGCAAGCTGGAAAAGACCGGATCGGCTCGGGTACTGGGCATCTACGAGATGACGCCGGACGGCGCCCGCCTGCGTCCGACCGACAAGCGCCAGCGGGCGGAGTTTCTGGTCACTCCGGCCCATTCCGGCGACGCCGTGTCGGGCGAACTGGTGGTGGCGGAAGTGCTGCCGTCGAGCCGGTTCGGCATGAAGCAGGCGAAGGTGGTCGAGCGGCTGGGCGACATCGCCAACCCGCGCTCCATCAGCCTGATCGCCATCCACGGCCAGGACCTTCCGACCGTCTTTTCGGAAGCGGCGCTGGAAGAGGCGGCGCGCGCCGAAAAGCCGACGCTCGAAGGGCGCATCGATCTGCGCGACATCCCGCTGGTGACCATCGACGGCGCCGATGCCCGCGACTTCGACGACGCGGTCTGGGCCGAACCCGACCCGGCGGTCGAAGGCGGCTGGCACATCGTCGTCGCCATCGCCGACGTCGCCTTCTATGTCCGGCCCGGCAAGCCGCTGGACCGCGATGCCTTCCGGCGCGGCAACTCGGCCTATTTCCCCGACCGCGTCGTGCCGATGCTGCCGGAAGCGCTGTCAAACGACCTCTGCTCGCTTCGTCCGGGCGAGGACAGGGCCTGCATGGCGGTCCACATGTGGATCGACGGCCAGGGCGAGTTGAAGCGGCACCAATTCGTCCGCGGCCTGATGCGGTCGGCGGCGCGACTGACCTACGAGCAGGTCCAGGACGCCCGCGAGGGCCGCGCCGACGACACGACCGGCCCCTTGCTCGACACCGTCATAGCGCCGCTCTATGCGGCCTACGAGGTCCTGGACGCCGCCCGTGTCCGGCGGGGCACGCTCGAACTCGATCTGCCGGAACGGCAGGTCCGGCTGAACGAGAGCGGCGGCGTGGTGGAGATCACGCCGCGCAAGCGGATCGACAGCCACCGGCTGATCGAAGAATTCATGATCTGCGCCAACGTGGCGGCGGCGGAAGCTCTTGAAGCGCGGAGCATGCCCTGTCTCTACCGCGTCCACGACCAGCCGTCGATGGACAAGCTGGAAACGCTGCGGAGCTTCCTGCAAGGCCTCGGCTACGGCCTGAACAAGGGAACGCTGAAGCCGGCCGACTTCACCCGCATCCTGGACCGGGCGCGCGGCACCGACGAGGCGTCGCTGATCAGCGAGGTCGTCCTGCGCTCCCAGGCGCAGGCCGCCTACAGCCCGGAGAACATTGGCCATTTCGGGCTTGCGCTGCGCCGCTACGCCCATTTCACCTCGCCGATCCGCCGCTATGCCGACCTGATCGTCCACCGCGGCCTGATCCGCGCCTTCGGCCTGGGTCCGGGCGGTCTGGACGATAACGAGGCGGCGCGGATGACGGAGATCGGCGACCACATCTCCTCGACCGAGCGGCGCGCGGCGCTGGCTGAAAGGGATGCCGTGGACCGGTTCACGGCGGCCTTCCTGGCCGACAGGGTCGGTGCGACCTTCAGCGGCCGCATCACCGGCGTCACCCGCTTCGGCCTGTTCGTCGAACTGGACGAGACAGGTGCCGACGGCCTCGTTCCCGTCAGCACCCTGCCCGACGATCAATACGAGCACCGGGAGAAGGAGCACGCGCTGGTCGGGCGCCGCCTCGGCAAGGTCTACCGGCTGGGCGCCGCCGTGAAGGTGAAGCTGACGGAGGCCGATCCCGTTCTGGGAAGCACTCTGTTCGCCTTGCTGGAGCCGGACGACTCGACGCCGGAATGGCTGCGCAAGGGCGGCGGCGGAAAGATGGCGCGGAAGGAGCGCGCCAAAGGGTCGCGCGCTCATCCTCGTGGCAGATAGGCGCGTGGCAGATAGGAAAGTACCGTCGGCTCCTCTACCAAATTCGCCGATTCGTGTTAAAAGTTACATCCATGAACATATCGCCCCTCCAGCAGCCTGAAACCGCGGCCGACCGGCTGGACATCGCTCCGCCTCCCGGTTCGTTCTGGAAAGGGCTTCTGCGGGGTATCCGCAGGCTGTGCCCGCGCTGCGGGGAAAGCCGCCTGTTCTCCCGCTATGTGACCGTGGTTCCGGAATGTCCGCACTGCGGACTGGAAACCGACGCCTACCGGGCCGACGACGCACCACCCTACTTCACGATCTTCATCGTGGGACATATCGTCGTACCGGGCATGCTGCTGCTGGAACAGAACGTGCACCCGCCTTCCTGGGTGCATATGGTAACCTGGGTGCCGGTCACTCTGCTACTGACCTTGGCCTTGTTGCCCCCGATCAAGGGGGCCGTAATCGGAGCGCAATGGGCACTTCGGATGAAAAGCTGAGGTCGCGGCGGGGAATTCCCGGCCTGCTGCTGAGCGTCCTGCTGATAGCGGGATGCACCGCCGACCCGACTTCGCTGGCGGCCCAACCGCCCGGCCCCCAGGTGGGCGAACAGGTCTTCGCGGTGGGATACGGCAGGATCGCCGAGATCTACCTGAACCCCGTGGACATGGGGCAGATCACGACCGACGGACTGCGCGGGCTGACCCGGATGGACCAGTCCATATCGGTGGACCGGTCGCCCAGCATGGTCAGGCTGACCAGCAACGGCCAGCCCATCGGCGAGTTCACGGCGCCGCCGGCCAACGACGCGGGCGGCTGGGCCGCCGTCACGGTGCAGGCGATCGAACGCGCCCGCCTGTCGTCGACGCCGCTCCGGCAGGCTTCGCCGGAAGACATCTACCAGACCGTCTTCGACGCCATCATGGCCGACCTGGACGCCTATTCGCGCTACACCAGCGCCAAGCGCGCCGGCAACGAGCGCGCCCAGCGCGAGGGCTACGGCGGGATCGGCATCGGAGTCGACGAGCGCGACGGCAAGTTCTTCATCACCGAACTGGTCGGCCATGCGCCGGCCGCCCGCGCCGGCCTGAAGACCGGCGAGGCCGTCATCGCCATCGACGGCGACCTGACATCCTACATGCCCCTGCAGGAGGTCCGCGACCGCCTGCGCGGACCGACCGGGACCCTGGTGCTGGTCACGGTCGCGACCGAGAACGGCGCGCAAAGCCGCCGGGTGGCGCTCCGCCGCGAACGGGTCATCCCCAATACCGTGGCGATGTCGATCGACAACGGCATCGCCGTGCTGTCGATCGAGCGGTTCAACGCCGCGACATCGCTCAACCTCCGCGAGGCGATCGACGTCGCCCGCACCCAGATGGGCAAGAAGGCCATCGGCTTCGTGCTCGACCTGCGCGGCAATCCCGGCGGCTTGCTGGATCAGGCCGTTGCGGTCGCCGACCTGTTCATCCCGCAGGGCCAGATCATCTCCACCGCCGGCCGCCATCCCGACAGCATCCAGCGCTTCGAGGCGACCCTGGACGACCAGCTGGACGGGCTGCCGCTGATCGTGCTGGTGGACGGCCGCTCGGCCTCCGCGTCGGAAATCGTCGCGGCGGCGCTCCAGGACAGCGGGCGGGCGGTGGTAGTGGGCGCATCGTCGTTCGGCAAGGGCAGCGTCCAGACCGTCACGCGGCTGCCCAACGACGGCGAGCTGTTCCTGACATGGTCGAGGATCTACGCGCCGTCAGGCTACACGCTGCACCGCCAGGGCGTCACGCCGACGATCTGCACCAGCAAGGACCTGAGCGACCCCGATGCCGTCATCAGCCAGCTGAGGGCCGGGCAGCTCGGCATGCCGGGTACGCTGGCGAGCTGGCGGGCCGCCGCGCCCGAGGACGAATCGGCACTCAACCAGCTGCGCGCCTCCTGCCCCTGGAAGATCCACGAAGCCAACCTCGACCTGCGGGTCGCGCGCCAGCTGCTGGCCGACAAGGGGCTTTATCAGCGCGCCTTGCAGCTTTCGACCACGCTTCTGGCCGAACGGTGAGAACATCTTGGACGCAGGACGGTGCGAGGACTTGACATAAGCCCCGTGCTGGCTATCTTCCGCACTCACTTTGTCGTGCTACCGGGTCAACGCGATCCTGGGGCATCGCGGACGAACACGGGATTGTAGAGTTATGGCGAAGCAGAACACCGTTCTCATTCGGCTGGTCAGCTCGGCTGGCACCGGCTTCTTCTACGTGAAGAAAAAGAACCCCCGCAAGACCACCGAAAAGCTTGAGTTCCGGAAGTACGATCCGGTCGTGCGTCAGCACGTCGCTTTCAAGGAAGCGAAGATCAAGTAAGTCCAAGCCGGCATCAGGCGCAGACACAGAAAAGGCCGTCCCTCGGGACGGCCTTTTCGCTTTCGCATCGTCAGTTTTGCATCGTGGGATCTGGT
>NZ_JCACHA010000821.1:0-9019 GCF_059503625.1 Skermanella sp. | reverse complement strand
TGAAGACCGGCATCCACCCGATCACGCCCAGCCCACAACGACAAAAGGGGCCGCGGTCATCGACCGCGGCCCCTTTTTCTACGACCCCGTCCTCACGCCATGCTGGGCTTCGCGTAGCCGATGCCTTGCAGCGCTTCGGATATCTCCGACAGGATCGCCGGATCGTCGATCGTGGCCGGCAGCTTGTAGGTCTCGCTGTCGGCGATCTTCTGCATTGTGCCGCGCAGGATCTTGCCGGAGCGGGTCTTGGGCAGGCGGTCGACCACGATGGCGAGCTTGAAGGCCGCGACCGGCCCGATCTCGTCGCGGACGAGCTGGACCACTTCCTTCGTGATCTCGGAATGGTCGCGGTCGACGCCGTTCTTCAGGACCAGGAAGCCCAGCGGCACCTGACCCTTGAGCTGGTCGGCGACGCCGATCACGGCGCATTCCGCGACGTCCTTGTGCGACGACAGAACCTCTTCCATCGCCCCGGTCGAGAGACGGTGCCCGGCGACGTTGATGATGTCGTCCGTACGCGCCATGATGTAGACGTACCCGTCGTCATCGATGAAGCCCGCATCGCCCGTCTGATAATAGCCGGGATAGTCCGTCATGTAGGACTTCACGAACCGCGCGTCTGCGTTCCACAGCGTCGTCAGCGTGCCGGGAGGCAGCGGCAGCTTGACCGAGATGGCGCCGATATCGCCGCGCTTGACCTCGTTGTTGGAGATGTCGAGCGCCCGTACGTCCCAGCCCGGCAGCGGTTTGGTGGCCGAACCGTACTTGATCTTGAACTGCTCGATGCCCAGCGGATTGCCGGCGATGCACCAGCCGGTCTCCGTCTGCCACCAATGGTCCACCACGGGGACCTTCAGGTGGTCTTCCGCCCAGTGCAGCGTGTCCGGGTCCGACCGCTCGCCGGCCAGGAACAGGGTGCGCAGGCTCGACAGGTCGTAGCTGGGGATCAGCTTGCCGTCCGGATCCTCGCGCTTGATCGCGCGCAGCGCCGTCGGCGCCGTGAAGAGTGCCGCTACCTTGTGCTGCTGGATCACCCGCCAGAAGGTGCCGGCATCGGGGGTGCCGACCGGCTTGCCCTCGAACACGATGGTCGTGGCGCCGTGCAGCAGCGGGGCGTAGCAGATGTAGGAGTGCCCGACGACCCAGCCCACGTCGGAAGCGGCCCAGAACACCTCTCCCGGCTTGATGTCGTACATGTTGCTCATGGTCCACTTCAGCGCCACCGCATGGCCGCCGTTGTCGCGGACCACGCCCTTGGGCTGACCGGTCGTGCCGGACGTGTAGAGGATATAGAGCGGGTCGGTCGCTTCCACCGGCACGACTTCGGCCGGCGCTGCGGCGGCGGTGACCGTTGCCCAATCGACGTCGCGCGGTTCGACCAGCGATGCCGTCACCTGCGGGCGCTGGAAGACGACGACGTGGTCGGGCTTGTGGTCGGAATGGTCGATGGCGGCGTCGAGCAGCGGCTTGTACGGCAGCACCTTGCTGCCCTCGATCCCGCAGGATGCGGTGACGATGACCTTGGGCTTGCTGTCGTTGATGCGGGTCGCCAGCTCGTGCGGGGCGAAGCCGCCGAACACGACGGAATGGACGGCGCCCAGGCGGGCGCATGCCAGCATGGCGACGACGGCCTGCGGGATCATCGGCATGTACAGGATCACCCGGTCGCCCTTGGCGACGCCAAGGTCACGCAGCGCCCCGGCGAACCGCGAAGTCAGGTCGAGCAGTTCGCTATAGGTGATGGTTTGTACTGTTTTGGTAACCGGGCTGTCATAGATGATGGCAGCCTGATCGCCGCGCCCGGCCTCGACGTGGCGGTCCACGGCGTTATAGGCTGTATTCAGAACGCCGCCCTTGAACCAGCGGTAGAAAGGCGGGTTGGAACTGTCGAGCACGGTATCCCAGGGCTTGATCCAATCGATCTCGCTGGCGGCATCACCCCAGAAGCCTTCGGGGTCCGAGAGGGAGCGGGTGTGAAGCTCTTCATAACGACCGGTCATGGAACGCCTTCTTCTTACTGGAGCGGTGATTCGATCCTTGGCGTGTCGGGGGAACTCCTCCCATACGCGGGCGGATATTGCTTCAGCGGGGCGACTTTATGCAAATGTGTTTCACTATTTAAACAGCCTGCGACATTTTGAACCTTCAGACTATCCGCTGCTTGAAGAAGCCGGCCCACTCTCCCGCCCGTGTCCTCCAGGTGGCCGTTTCGTTAACGAAACGAACCTGTTGCCACAGCCGCGCGATGCCGGGCGGCGACAAAATCGATGCCATGACAAGGTCCAGCGCCGTCAGGTAACGCGCGCCGAAGCTGCTCCAGTCCTCGCCCGGATCGACCAGCAGGGCGTGCCCCGCCGTCGTCTCGGCCAAGGCTCCCAGATCGCTGGCGACCACGGCGCAGCCGGCCGCCATCGCTTCCAGCGCCGCGATGCAGCCGGTTTCCGGGAAGGTGCAGGGATAGGCGAGGATCGATACGGCGCGGAGAGCCTCCGCCAGGTCGGGCTGCGCCAGCGTGCCGACATGCTCGACGCCGGGCGTGTTCCGGCACTGGTCGTAGAGCGACTGGAACTGGCTGTCCGAAGGGCCGGTCAGATACGTCCCCATGTCGGAGAAGACCCGCAGGCGGCAGGGCCGGGGGATCAGCGGGAACATGCCGGCCAGCAGATCCAGTCCCCTGAAGGGGGTAGACGTATAGGCCAGCAGCAGCGGATCGTTCCGCTTGGCCCGCGCCAGGGCATCGGCATCGGCAAACAGGTTTTCGAAGGCCGGCGCGATGGCGTTCCGCAGCACCGCCGTCCGCCAGCCGGCCAGGCCGAACCGTTCCCGATAGCGCCCGCGCTGCCACTCGCTGACCAGGACGACACCGTCCCAGCCGTCGCGGACGGCAGGATCGCCCAGGCACTGGACGGCGGGCTGGTCCTCGGCATGTCCCGTCCACAGGAAGAGCGGAACGCCTGCCGGCATCAGATCGCGTACCGCGCCGGGGATGGCGGTCAGGGATACGGCAGCATCCCACCGCGTCCCGCGAAGCCGCTCGACCCCCTCCCGCCGGTCGAGCGACAGGCATTCGACCCCGCGCCGCCGGCCCGGCCTCGTCGTGCGGGTGGCCAGCGCCACCTCATGCCCTGCCGACGCCAGGGCAGCCGTCAGGTGGCAGGCGGCCGACTGCATCCCGCCGAGCGGACGCTCGTACGGCGTATCGGCGTCGTAGTCCCAGGGCATCAGGTCGATGAAGCACAGCCGCATGACGGGGCTCAGACCTCCTGCTCCAGGACGAAGCGCCGGCCGTGCAGCGTCACGGTGATTCGGGTTTCCGGGTCTTCGCCAAACGATCGGAGCCGGCGGTCGAACTCGGCGGCGTCGATATCGGGCGGCAGGTCGGTCATCCGGTCGTAGTCGCGCCGGCAGGTCTTGCGGCCGGACCAGCGCTCCGCGATCGGCTTCATCGGCTGGAGCGACAGCGCCATGATCGGCGCCTGCCGGGCGAACAGCCGCAGGGTCGCCTGGAACGCCAGGTCGGCCAGCATCATCTGCCCGGTTTCCGGCGGCACGTCGAACCATTCGACCCCGACGATCGGCCCCTCGTCCACGCGAGGCACCATGACATGCGACGTGGCGCCGAAGCGGGTGACGCCGTCATAGGCGGCGAAGCTTTCCGGATGCCGGCCCGGATATGTCGGCGGTCCCGGATGAAAGTTGAAGGCCGGTCGTTCCAGCCGGTCGAGCAAGGCGGCCGGCACGATGACCGCCGTGCAGAAGGCGATCAGCACGCGGCCGGGCAGGCATTCCCGCTCCAGGTCCTCCAGGTCGGTGGCGTGAATGATGGGCAGGGTGGTGCTGTAGCCGCGCAGGTAATCGATCAGGTAGGGGGCTTCCCGGTGGCCGGTCAGCAGGATCAGGGCGCTGGACATTCGTCTGATGCACTCGGAATGGGTGGGCGGCAGCGGAACGCTTGGGAACGAGGCGAAGTGCCGCGGAAGATATTCACCGGAGCATTCCACACCGGGCCGGGTCGGTAGTATGCTGAGGCACCAAGAATGCCCGTCAAGGGCGTCCACCGCAATGCAGGACCCATCCGGATGACCCAGCCCCGCAATCCCTTCGAGGTCGAACTGGACAAGAACGACGCGAACTACGTCCCGCTGTCTCCCTTGTCGTTCCTGCGCCGCACCGCGTCGGTCTATCCGAACCGCCTTTCCGTCATCCACGGCGACATCCGGCGGACCTGGGCGGAGACCAACGAACGTTGCGTGCGGCTCGCCTCCGCCTTGTCGAAGCGCGGTGTCGGGATCGGCAACACCGTGGCCGTGATGGCGCCGAACGTGCCGGAACTGTTCGAGGCGCATTTCGGCGTGCCCATGACCGGCGGCGTGCTGAACGCGCTGAACATCCGCCTGGATGCCGAAGCCATCGCCTTCCAGCTCCAGCACGGGGAGGCCAAGGTGCTGATCACCGACCGGGAGTTCTCGGACGTGATCAACAAGGCTGTCCACATGATCGACCCGAAGCACCGGCCCCTCGTGATCGACATCGACGATCCGCTGGCCAAGGGCGGCGACCTGATCGGCCAGTTCACGTACGAGCAGTTCCTGGAAACCGGCGATCCGGACTTCCAGTGGGAACTGCCGAAGGACGAATGGCAGGCCATCGCCCTCAACTACACGTCCGGCACCACCGGCAATCCCAAGGGCGTCGTCTACCATCATCGCGGCGCTTATCTGAACGCCATCGGTAACATCATGACCTGGGCGCTGCCGCACCATCCGGTGTATCTGTGGACGCTGCCCATGTTCCACTGCAACGGCTGGTGCTTCCCCTGGACAATCACCGCCCAGGCCGGGACCCATGTCTGCCTGCGCGGCGTCACCGCCAAGGGCATGTACGACGCCATCGCGGACTCCGGCGTAACGCATATGTGCGGCGCCCCCATCGTCATGGGCCTGCTGGTCAACGCGCCCGACAACCAGCGGCGCGAGATCCCGGAAGGCATCAAGATGATGACCGCCGGCGCCGCCCCGCCCGCCGCCGTGATCGAGAAGATCGAGCGCATGGGCTTCGCCATCACCCACGTCTACGGCCTGACCGAAGTCTACGGCCCCGACGTGGTCTGCGCCTGGCATGAGGAATGGGACAGCCTGCCGATCGAGGAACGAGCCGTCTTCAAGGCCCGCCAGGGCGTAACATATCCCGTGCAGGAAGGCCTGATGGTGGCCGACGCCGTCACGCTGGAGCCGGTTCCCGCCGACGGCCAGACCATCGGCGAGGTCTTCATGCGCGGCAACGTGGTGATGAAGGGCTACCTGAAGAACCCGGTCGCGACGCAGGAGGCCTTCGAGGGCGGCTGGTTCCACACCGGCGATCTCGGCGTGATGCACGAGAACGGCTATATCGAGCTGAAGGACCGCTCCAAGGACATCATCATCTCCGGCGGCGAGAACATCTCGACGATCGAGGTCGAAGCCGTCCTCTACCGCCACCCTGCCGTACTCGACGCCGCCGTCGTCGCCCGCCCGGACGAGCGCTGGGGCGAAACGCCCTGCGCCTTCGTCACGATCAAGGACGGCGTCGCCGTGACCGAAGCCGAAATCATCGCCTTCTGCCGCGAACACCTCGCCCACTTCAAGTCGCCCCGGACAGTGGTCTTCACCAACCTGCCCAAGACCTCGACCGGCAAGATCCAGAAGTTCGTGCTGCGCGACATGGCGAAGCAATTGAACGAGCAGGCCGTCGGCAAGGCCTGATTTTCCGACATGTCGAGCGGGGCCGGAACGGCAAGCCGGCCCCGCCGCCGGAACCAGCTATTTTGAAACGAAAGCGGTCCAGCCCGGTTGAGTCCTTCGAGATAGGAAGTTCGAAGGGGATTTGCCGTGGGTCGGGTGTTGAAGTGGCTCGGGATCGTTCTGGGTGTGCTCGTGCTGCTCGTCGTGAGTGCTTTCGCGATGCTGGAGACGAGTTGGGCGCGCGACTTCGTGGCCAAACGGGCGAGCGCCGCCCTGGGCCGGGAGGTCCGGATCGACGAAAACTTCGACATCGACTGGTCTCTGACGCCGAAGATCCGGGCCGGCGGCATCCACGTTGCCAATACCGATTGGGCCGGCGGCGGCGACATGGCCGATATCGGCGCTGTCGAGGTCACGCTCGACCTCCGGCGTCTGGTCTCGGGAACCGTCGCCATTCCCCAGCTGACCGTGATCGATCCAAAGCTGAAACTCGCCCGCGATGCCCAGGGCGCCGCGAACTGGGACTTCCCCAGCTTGCAGGGCGATCCGCCGCAGGAAGGCGACGGCAGCCCGAACCTTCCGGAAATCGGCCATATCGAAGTCAGGGGCGGCGAAGTCGCCTACCGCGACGACGGCCTGAACATCCAGGTCGCCAGCACCGTCAACACCGAACGCAACGGGCAGGGCGAGGACCGGGTGCGGATGGTCGCCGACGGCAACTACGCCAACGAGCCGTTCCATCTGGACGCCACGACGGGTACCTTCCTGGCCGTGCGCGACCGGCAGACGCCTTTCCCGGTGCGGGCCGAGGTGACGGTCGGGACCACCAAGACGGTGATCGACGGTACGCTGACCGATCCGCAGGAACTGGCGGGCATGGATATCGGCGTCGATATCCAAGGCCAGGACCTCTCCGACCTGTTCCCCATCGTAGGCTTCCCGGCGCCCTCGACGCCGCCGTTCGACGTGTCCGGCCGGCTGGAGCGTCATGGCAAGGTCTGGTCCTTCACCGATGCGGCGGGCAAGGTCGGCGACAGCGACATCGGCGGCGAAGTCCGGATGGACCTGGGCCACGAGCGCCCCAAGGTCACCGGCAACCTGACATCGAAGAACCTGGACTACAAGGATCTCGCCGGCTTCGTCGGTGCGCCGCCGCCGGTCGATGACGGCGAAACCCGGTCGCCCAAGCAGGAGCAGCAGGCCCGCCAGCTGGAGGCCGAGGGCCGGATCATCCCCGATACGCCGATCAACGTCGAGATGCTGAAGAAAGTCGACGTCGAGATGCGCTACCACGCCGACAGGCTGCTGGTGCCGCACGTGCCCGCAGGCGCCATGGATGCGCGGATCATCGTGAACGACGGCCGGGCGAAGATCGAGCCGGTGCGCATGAACGTGGCCGGCGGCAAGGCCGGCGGCATCATTCAGGTCGATGCCCAGGAGAAGCCGCCGGCGATCGAGATGGACCTGGAGATGCGGGCGCTTGATCTCGCCCGGTTCTTCAAGGGAACCCAGTTCGCCGAGGACATGGGCGGCACCTTTGGCGGCAAGCTGAAGCTCAAGGGCAACGGCGACACGGTGCGCAGCATGCTGGCCTCCAGCAATGGACAGCTTTCGGTCGTGATGGAAGGCGGCAAGGTCAGCAACCTGATCATCGAGGTGCTCGGCCTCGACGTGGCCCAGGCGCTGGGTTTCGCGCTGACCGAGGACGAACCGGTCGCCGTGCGTTGCGTCGTCGCCGATCTCGGCATCACGGACGGGCTGATGAAGTCCAACGCCCTGGTGTTCGACAACACCGACAGCAACGTCACGGGCGAAGCGACCGTCAATCTCAAGAACGAAGCCTTCAAGGTCTCGATGCTGGCGCACCCCAAGGACTTCAGCCCTCTGTCGGTCCGGACGCCCGTCGGCGCCCAGGGCACCTTCGCCAATCCGCACGTCGCCGTCGATCCGACCCAGGCCATCGCGCGCGGCGCCGCCGCCGTCGCCCTCGGCGTGTTCCTGACTCCTCTGGCGGCGATCATTCCGCTCCTGGACCCCGGCGAAGGCAAGGACAGTCCCTGTAACGCGCTGCTGAACAACGCGGCCAAGCGCGATTGATCCTTTGGGGGCGGGGATGAGCCAGCCTCAGCGCTGGTCCAGCTTCATCTCGATGCGGCGATTGCGGGCGAAGGCGTCCTCGCCCCGGCTGGGGTCGAGCGGCTGGTACTCACCGAAGCCGGCGGCGACCAGGCGGTCGGCCGGCACGCCGCGCTCGACCAGGAACTTGACGACGGAGATGGCGCGCGCGGTCGAAAGCTCCCAGTTGGACGGGAACTGCGGCGTGGAGATCGGGCGCGGGTCGGTATGCCCGTCCACCCGCATGATCCAGTTGACCCCCGGCGGAATGCGCAGCGCGATCTCCAGCAAGGTATTGGCAAGCTGGGCAAGCTGGACCTTGCCGCCTTCCTCCAGTGTCGCCGACGCGCTGGGGAACAGCACTTCGGACTGGAATACGAATCGGTCGCCGACGATACGGATATCCTGACGCGTCCCCAGCACCTCGCGCAGCCGGCCGAAGAACTCCGACCGGTACCGCGCCAGTTCCTCGACCTTGCTGGCCAGCGCCAGGTTCAACCGGCGTCCCAGGTCGGAGATCTGCGCCTGCTGTTCCTGATTCTTCGATTCGGCCAGATCGAGCGAAGCGGTCAGCCGGCTCAACTGGTCGCGTAGAGCCGCGATCTGCTGGTTGAGGACGGCGACCTGGGCGCGGCCTTCCTCGGTCAGCGTCTTCTCCCCGGTCAGCGCCGCCTCCGTCTGGTCCAGCGCCAGCTTCAGCTCCTCCAGGCGGATGTCGCGCTGCTCGATCTCCCGCTGCGACAGGGTGGTCCGCTCCTGCTCAGCACTGAGCTGGCTTTCAAGCTGCTGCGAGCGGTCGCGGATAGATGAGAGTTCCGCCATCAGCGCTTCGCGCTGCTCCTGCGTCAGCCGCAGCTCCTCCGTGGCCTTGGCGCGGTCCGCTTCGGTCCGTTGAAGCTGTTCCGCGGTCCGGTCGCGTTCCGCTTCCGTCCGCTGCGTCAGCGCGGTCAGGGCCGCGACCTGCGTTTCAAGTTGCTCACGGACATCCCTCAAGGCTTGGATATCGGCCTGAAGGCTGGCGATCTCGCGCAGCGAGGTTTCGATCTTCTGGCGGTCCGCCTCGATCACCTTATAGGCGTCTTCCAGGTCGCGGCTGACCTGGGTGACTTCGCCGCTGGCCTGCTCGCCGCGCCGCGACAGGGCGGAGACCTGGGCGTTGAGTTGGTCCTGTTTCGCCTGCGCTT
>NZ_JCACHA010000820.1:0-9045 GCF_059503625.1 Skermanella sp. | reverse complement strand
CCTCCGTCAGGATCGTCCCGCCGCCGGGGACCAGCGTCGTCAGAAGGGACATCAGGGCTGCCTGACCGCCTCCCGCGACCAGCACGCGGGCGGGGGACAGGCCGGGGAGCAGCGGCGAGAGCCATTCGGCGCCGGCCGACCTGTCGTCGGCGCTGCCGGCGCTGGGATGGTAACTGAGAAGCTGAGGAAGATCGGACCGCCGCAGGATGGCGGCCATCGTCTGGGACATCCGGGCCGAAATCGCCGCCGCCGGAGGATGCGGCGGCAGGTTCATGGAAAGATCGACCTCGACGGCGGGTTGACGATCGTCCTGTCCCTGCCGGGGCGGCCGTACGAAGGTGCCCCGGCCGGCGGCGGCATCGATCAGACCCCGCCGCCTCGCCTCGCCATAGGCGCGCGTGACGGTGGTCAGGTCGAGGTCGAGCGCGGAGGCCAGCGCCCGGTGCGTCGGCAGGCGCTCACCGGGCTTGAGGGCGCCGGAGGTCACGGCCTCTCCCAACGCATCGGCCAGGGACAGGTAGATCGGACCGCTGGATCGCTCCAGGTCCGGGAGCCAGGACGGCGCCGCCGAACTCTTCAACCCGATATTCTCCATCTATGACCCAGCCGGCCCATGCCGATACCTTTGGGAGCCGATGATGTATGGATTGTAGGGTCCTGTCAACGCCGCGGTTACGGCTGGTCGGGCGGCGAGAGGCTGCCCTCCTTCGCCTTGTTGATGTACTGGGAGCAGACCAGCCAGCCCTTGAGGGGGCGCAGCAGCGCCAAACAGGAGAGCACCAGAAGCGGCAGCGTGGTCAGAAGATGAACCCAGACCGGTGCTTCGAAGGCAAGTTCCAGCCATGCCGCGAAGCCGACGATCGGGAAACTGACGATCGACATGGCGAAGAAAGCGGGACCGTCCGCCGGATCGGCAAAGGAGAAATCCAGGTCGCAGACCTCGCAGCGTTTAGCCAGGGTGAGGAAGCCGTCGAAGATGTGCCCTTTGCCGCACCGGGGGCACAGACCCCGGACACCGAGCTCGAGGGAGGTCTTGCCAAGCGGAAGGAAGTCCTGGTCAGCCGTCATGATCCACCGTCGTCTTCGGTCAGTTGTATGGATGCTTGAGGACCTATGTACGCGATATTGTAAGGTTCGCAAGGAAATATGTCTGCATAGGGCTTGTCGTGGTCCAAAACAGACGACATTACAGCCATGCGCAGAGCGAAAAGCCGTGCGGAAGAGGAAGGACTTGATTTGAAACCGATCCGTCGGAGCTTAGTGGAACAACACCTTCAAACCTGTGTTTCCCCGCTTCGGATCGCTTTGCGGGTGACGGGATGGAGTGCCGGCTGCTGACCTCCGGTGGAATGTCGATCGATGTAAAGCCTGGTTATCAACGGATGAGCAGCAGTTGAGTATGACGGACGAGACAAAGGACCCCGACGAGGGCGGCAAGCGAACGTCCGATACCGAAAGAGGTGACGAGGCGGGCTCCGAGGCCGCGGCGACCGGTGTGCCCGCCAGAGGAGAGCTGGAGGCCCGCCAGAGCTATTCGCCGACGGGCGGCCCCGGTACCCACCACTGGAAGGAAGCTTATATTTCGCGCCCCGGGCTGGACGACCGGAGCAGCGTCTTCTTCACCGCCGTCGAGATGACCCGGATGCCGATGCTGGTGACCGATCCCAACCAGCCCGACAATCCCATAGTGTTCGCCAATCTCGCTTTCCTCGACCTGACGCAGTATCAAGAAGACGAAGTCATCGGCCGGAACTGCCGGTTTCTCCAGGGGCCGCAGACCGACCGCGGCACGGTGGACGAGATCCGCTCGGCCGTTCGCGACCAGCGCGCCATTGCGGTCGATCTCCTGAATTACAGGCGGGACGGTTCACCCTTCTGGAATGCCCTTTTCCTGGGGCCGATCTTCGATCACTCCGGCAAGCTGCTCTATTTCTTCGCGTCGCAGATGGACGTGACGCGGCGGCGGACATCGGAACAGGCTTTCCGGCAGGCCCAGAAGATGGAGGCGATCGGCCAGCTGACGGCGGGGCTGGCGCACGATTTCAACAACCTGCTTCAGGTCATCGCCGGGAATCTGGAAGTCGCGGCGGGACGGGCCGCAGGCGATTCCCTGCTCCGGCGGAGCATCGAGCATGCCGAGCGGGCGGCCGAGCAGGGAGCGAAGCTGACTCAGCAGCTTCTCACCTTCGCGCGGAAGCAGAGGCTGGACCCCCGCCGCGTCAACCTGAACTCGCTGGTGGTCGATTTCAGCGAGATGCTGGTCCGCACGCTGGGCAGCAAGGTCGATCTGCGGCTGGACCTCAAGCCCGGCCTCCCGTCCTGCATTCTCGACACCGTGCACCTGGAAATGGCATTGCTGAACGTCCTGATAAACGCGCGTGACGCGATGCCGAAAGGCGGCAAGGCGACGGTGGCGACCGCCGTCCTTAACCTCAGCAACCATGGCGGTTCGCACAACCTGCCGCCGGGCACCTATGCCGTGCTCTGCATCCATGACGAGGGTCATGGCATGCCGCCCGAAGTCCTCCAGCGCGCGACCGAGCCTTTCTTCACCACCAAGACGCCCGGAACCGGCCTCGGCCTTGCGATGGTCCATGGCTTCGTCCAGCAATCGCACGGCAAGATGGAGATCGACAGCAAGCCGGGCGAGGGGACGACCGTCCGCATGATCTTTCCCATCGATACGGACCAGCGAAGGGGACCGGACCGGCGTACCGGTCCCGAAGAGATCCCGGTCGATGCGGCGGTGGAGGCGGGACGCCAGCCGGCGGAGGCGATCCGGACCATCTTGCTGGTGGAGGACAACGGCGATGTCAGCCATCTCGCGGAAAACTACCTGCGCAGCCTGGGCTACCGTGTCCTGACCGCCGACAGCGGCGAGGAGGCGCTGAAGCTGCTGGAGGGGGAGGATGCCGCAGTGGATCTTCTGTTCACCGATCTGGTCATGCCGGGCGGAATGAACGGGCTGGTGCTGGCGGAGCGGGTGCGGGAGCGTATCCCCGGATTGCCGGTCCTGCTGGCGACCGGCTACACCGACGATCTCGTCTTCCAGAACGCCAACAATATTCAATCCATGGACATCATGAGCAAACCGTACCGCCGCGTCGAACTGGCCGAACGCGTCCGCTCCGCACTTGGTGGATCGGCCGGCCGGAAACCGAACGACGCGGCGCATTTCAGGCATGAAGGGTAGAGGCAGCGTGGCGCATATCTTGTTGGCTGAGGATGAAGTTCTGATCGCGCTCATGTTCCAGGATGCTCTTGAAGTCGAAGGACACCGTGTCAGTGTCGCGCATGACGGTATCGAAGCGTTGGAGGTGGACGAGCAGGATCCGGCCGAAGTTCTCGTAACCGATCTCGCGATGCCGCGCATGGGCGGACGCGAATTGCTCGAGCGCCTGCGCCAGCGCCGGCCCGACCTTCCTGCCCTCGTGGTGTCCGGCTACCCGGGGGAGTTCGAGATCGCGACCGAAAAAACCGTCCTCCTGCCCAAGCCCGTGAGCCCGAAGGTGCTGACCCGGCGACTGGCGCAGCTTTTGGAGGATCGCAGTACGGTCAGGGAGTTCTGAGCGGCCGCTCGATTGGTGCAGTGCCGTTCCAAGAGGGGTCGCCCCAACGGGCTGATCTGCGTATTTTGTATATTAGATACGCCGGTGCGTTTTTCGTATTGAAATCGACCTTGGTAAAGCACAAGTTTGCGGTGCAACAGAGATGTTGCGACGCCCTTGTCGGGCGTTTCCTCCCTAGACTCAAGGCCGCTCCTCCGAGCGGCTTTTTCTTTTCGCCTCAGGCTTGCACGACGGCTCGACAGCGGCCCATCCCTTGTAGGGGGACGGGGCGGGCGCTACTTATCGCTCAAGCGTTCGTTTAAACGCCATCGAACAATCTGCCGAGGGAGGCGAAGTCCATCATGTCCGAGAGACAGAATACCCGCGTGTTGCTTGCGGAGCGTCCGGTCAACCGGGCGCCGGTCGAGAGCGATTTCCGGATCGAACGCGCCGCCGTGCCCGAACCGGCCGAGGGCGAGGTTCTGATCCGCAACCTCTTCCTGTCGCTCGACCCCTATATGCGCGGGCGTATGAGTGCCGCCAAATCCTACGCGGAGCCGGTGGCCATCGGCGGCGTCATGGCCGGCGAGGCGGTCGGGCGCGTGGTGTCCTCCCGGCATCCCGGCTGCCAGCCGGGCGATCTCGTGCTGGCCCATACCGGCTGGCAGGAATATGCGGCCGTCCCCGGCGAGCGGGTGACCAAGGTCGATCCCGACCTGGCGCAGCCGTCGCACTATCTCGGCGTTCTCGGCATGCCGGGCATGACCGCGTACTGCGCGCTGCTGTATCTGGGCGAACCGCAGCCGGGACAGACGGTGCTGGTCTCGGCCGCATCCGGAGCGGTCGGGCAGGTGGTCGGCCAGATCGCGAAGATCCGCGGCTGCCGCGTGGTCGGTGTCGCCGGTTCGGACGAGAAGGTCGCCTATGTGCGCGACGAACTGGGATTCGACGCCGCCCTCAACTACAAGAAGCCGGACGGTTCGCCGAAGGATTTCGAGGCGCTGTCCCAGGAGATCGCGGCGCTGTGCCCCGACGGGATCAACATCTACTTCGACAATGTCGGAGGTCTGGTCCACGACGCGGCGCTGGCCAATATCGCGCAGTTCGGCCGTATCATCGTCTGCGGCACGATCTCGGTCTACAACGAACTGGAAAAGCAGGATATCGGACGCCGGTGGATGCGTCAGCTTCTGGTGAAGCGTGCCCGGATGGAGGGCTTCCTGGTGTTCGACCACGCCCATCGGACCGAAGAGTTCCGGCAGACCATGGCGGCATGGCTGCGGAAAGGCCGCATCGTGTTCAGGGAAGATGTCGCTGAAGGCATCGAGGCGGCGCCCCGTGCCTTCATCGGCATGCTGTCCGGAGCCAATCGCGGCAAGCAACTGGTCCGGACCGGACAGGAATGAACGGTTTTCCCGCAGGAAACCGGTAGGGTGCCGCTCAGCCCGCCTGCTTGGTGGGCTGCTGCTGCGCCGGCTCGTTGGCGAAGCCGTTGTTGAGCGCCCAGATGGCCGCCTGGGTGCGGTTGGTCGCGTTGATCTTGCGCAGCAGGCTCTTCAGGTGAACCTTGACCGTCGCTTCGGTAATGTTCAGGTGGTTGGCGACCACCTTGTTGCTGTCGCCGTTCAGCAGGCAGCGGACGATCTGCACTTCACGCTGGGACAGACCCTTGCGCGCGCTCGGCATGTCGAAGGCGCTGGTGTTGATCCGGCCGCTGATGAGCAGGGCGGCGAGATGCGTCGGGAAGACCTTCTCGCCCATCATCACGAGATGGAGCGACTGGATCAGCGCGTCGGCCGACAGGTCCTTCATCAGGCAACCGTCAGCGCCGGCGGCCAGCGCCGCGATCAGCCGCTGCGGGTCCATATCCGCCGCCAGCAGCACGACGCGCCCGTCGGGGAGCAGGTCGCGCAGCGTGCGCAGGGTTTCGGTTTCGGTGTCGCTGTTCCAGGTCATGTCGAGAAGCACGAGCTGGGGAGCAAGGCCCCCCTGGACCAGGGTTACGCCTTCGGCGACGGTCTGGGCCTCTCCCGAGATCTCGAACTTCTCCCCGCTGAGGAGAAGCTTCAAGCCTTCACGGAACAGTTTGTTGTGGTCAATTAAAAGAACCTGCACTGGAGGCATTGGTTTCCTCAGAGGTATAAACAAAAACCATCTCAACTTACCCCAAACCGCCAGATTGCAGGGAAAAATATAGGCCTTTGCGCCGCCTATTATGGGGTACTAACGTTATGGGTTAATCCGAACCGCTTATTTGCGACAGAAAGTCATAAATACTATCCAGATGGTGCATCGCAACATAATGGCATAGAACCATTTTGTGTTGGAACCTTATCGGATGGTGTAAAAATCTCCGGGAATCTGCCCTGCGATACGCTTGTTTATGCCGAAAACCGCTACCACTCTATGGGTGTCGATACTGTTCTGGGCTTCCACGTTTACCGACCTCGTGCCGGTGCTGGTCTACCCTCAGTCAACTCGATGCTCCGTTACGATGTTGTTGCGGGGCAACGCCAGCTCTAGAGATCAACATGTCCACTGGCACAGTCAAATGGTTCAATAGCACCAAGGGCTTTGGCTTCATCCAGCCGGATGACGGGACGCAGGACGTCTTCGTTCATATCTCGGCGGTCGAACGCGCGGGCCTCGGCAGCCTCCAGGAAGGCCAGAAGGTTTCCTTCGAGGTCGTGCGCGATCCGCGCCGCGGCAAAAGCTCGGCGGAGAGCCTCCGGGCGGTCTGATCCTTCGGACGCTCCGGATTTGGAAAATGGGCGGCTTCGGCCGCCCATTTTTGTTGGCGCCGCCCGTTCGGACCGCCCCGTTCAGGAAACGGTGACAGGCGCCTCGAACCCGGCGACCGCGAACCCGACTATCCGGGCGACCAGCGCCTCGGTATCGGTGAGGTCGCATATACCGCCCGAAATGGCGTCGAGCCGCCGCAGGTCGGTGATGGTGTAGTGCATCAGCGCCAGCGTGAAATGCAGCCGCCAGAAGATCTCCGGCCGGGGAAGGCCGGTCAGGGTCCGGGCGAGCGAGTCGGCGAAGGGGTGGAGGTGGCCCACCTCCCTGTCCATCAGGTTCCGCATTTCGGGCGTCCCGTCGGTCCGGACCCGCCCCATGAACTGAATGAAGACCGATTGCCCGCTGCCCGGCTGCTGCGTCCAGCGAATCGGCGGACAGACCAGCGCGTGGATGATCTCGCGCAGGGGCGCCGGTGCATCGCCGGCGCGGGCCTCCGCCTCGCGCAGGAGATTCAGCCGCTCGCGGTTGAGATCGACGGCCCGGCGCCTGAACACGGCCAGGAGCAGCGCGTCCTTGGAGCCGAAATGATAGTTGACCGCCGCCAGGTTGACGCCCGCTTCCGCCGTGATCTCGCGCAGCGAGACGCTGGAAAAGCTCCGCTCGGCGAACAGGCGCTCCGCGGTATCGAGGATGATTTCCTTTGTGTCCGGCCGGCGCATGGGTTCGTTCCGATCCAAACGGTATGGTCAAGTTTAATTCATACGTTTGCTTGAATCAACGCGGGTGTGGCAGGAGGAGTGCTATTGATGCTGAGCTCGCGCAGCCGCGTCAGGATCGGCATCGAAATCGCTTATTGAAAATAATACCAAAAAAGGTATATTCAAAGATGAAGTGGTCTGTTGAACTCACCGATGCGGCAATGGACGAGATTGCCGTCCTGCCTCCCGACATGAAGGCGAAATTCCTTCATGTCGCAAAGATGTTGGAGGAGCTTGGTCCCCAGAATGCCGGCATGCCGCATGTCAGGCATCTTGAGGACGACCTTTGGGAAATGCGCCTTTCGGGGCGAGACGGTATAGCCCGATCAATATAATTCTCAAATAAAAGTAGAAGATTGATAGTAGTCCGGATATTCGTGAAGAAAACTCAGAGGACACCTCGTCGGGAAATTGACTTGGCGCATGCTCGGATGAAGGAATGGAAAATTGACAACTCAGCTCAGTGATTTAAAGGCGGCCTTGCTGGCTGATCCTGATGTTCGTGCCATTTATGATGAGCTGGCGCCCGAATACGAGATCGCACGGGCTGTTATCAAAGCGAGGATCGCCGCCGGTTTGACTCAGGAACAACTGGCGCAACGTATGGGAACGACGCAGCCCGTCATTGCCCGCCTGGAAAGCGGCCGCGCCAAGCCATCCATGAGCACCCTCTTGAGAGTGGCCAAAGCCACGGGAACCCGCCCTCGGTTCGAACTGGAGCCTGCCGCCTGACTGGACCGCTACCCCTTTGCCGATAAACAGACTTTCAGTCTTGTGCCGAGTGGGAGTAAAACCCGTTCTGGATGGTTGACGGTAACGGACCGCATCCATGCGGCTCGACCCGTTCGGGAGGATCGGCTTCTGCAAATGATTTGGCGATGGCTCAAGGTGGCGACACTGGGCGCCGCGCTGGTGCTGACTGGTGCTCCGACGCTGGAGCGGATGCATCTCGACACCGGCCGCTTCGGCGCCGGCCACCTTGAAATTACGATGGACGTCCAGGAGGCGGAGGCGCGGTCACGGTCGTCCGGCGGCTATTCGCGTCCGAGCGGCGGCGTCTCGCGCACACCGTCGTTCGGTTCCGGCAGCACGTCCCGCAGCAGGACGCCGTCGACCAGCGGAGGCTATGCGCGGCCGTCCTCGCCGGGCGGCAGTTCCTTCAATTACGGCTCCCAGTCCTCGGGCGACAGGTCCCTGTCGCGCCAGTCCGGCGGAGATGCGCTCGGACGCTACCGCGCCCAGCAGGAGCAGCAGCGCCAGCCGCCCGTGGCGGCGCCGGCTCCCTCGGCGCCCTCTTCCTCGCCGGGCTATTCACCCGGCTACGACTACGGCGGATCGCGGCGGAGCGGCGGCTACGGCTGGGGCTATGGCAGCGGCTCGACCGCCGGCAACCGTGGCTATGCCGACCGGGGTTTCAGCGGCTGGAGCGGCAGCCGGGGCTGGAACGTGCCGTCCTACGCCTACCGCTCGGCGCCCCGCTTCGGGATCTGGGACGGGCTGTTCCTGTGGTTCCTGCTGGATAACCTGACACGGCCCGGCTACGGGGACTTCTTCCATCACCATCAGAACGATCCCGGCTATCAGCAGTGGCGGACCGAGGCGGACCGTCTGGCCGCCGACAACGCCGACCTGCGCCAGAAACTCGCGGCGCTCGACGGCAAGCTGGCCGAGGAGAAGGACCGGCCGCGCGATCCCGAATACCTGCCGCCCGACACCCCGCGCGCAGTCGCTGTTGCCGACGGGACGGAGGCCGACGCGGACGCCGGGAGCGGCTTCGGCGAATTCGGCATCGTCGCCGTCATCCTGGTCGGCGGCGGCGTCATCTTCCTGATCTGGCTGTGGAACAAGCAACGGGGCGCACGGCCCGCCCGTTCCGGAGGAGGTAACGGTTCCATGAGTTCTCTGAAGACAGCAGGCAATATCCTCCGCCAGAAGCTTTCGGGCGAGACCTATACGCCGTCGCTGTTCCGCGTCGGCATGACGCTGACCCTGGACCC
>NZ_JCACHA010000819.1:0-9047 GCF_059503625.1 Skermanella sp. | reverse complement strand
ACGCGGGCGGCGGGCTTCCCGATCTCCACCCTGTATCCGGCGACCCGGCCGCTCTACGCCAAGGCCGGCTACGGCACCGCCGGCGACAGGATCACCTACCGGCTGCCGTTCGGCGTCCTGCGCGGCCTGCGTTCCGATCTCGGACCCGAACTGATGGCGCCGGTCGTCCGCTCCACCCTGGAAGACATGCAGGCGGAGCGGGCACGGCGGACCAACGGCCTGCTGGCGCGCTGCGAACTGCTGTGGCAGCGGGCGCTGGATTCTGCGGCGAAGCCGCTAGACACCTGGCTGATCCCCGGCGCCGGCGGTCCCGAAGGCTACCTGACCATGGGTCCCAAGTCGTCCGACCGCACGCTGCATGTGGAAGACTGGGCCGCCCTGACGCCCCGCGCCGGGCGGGCGATCCTGGCCTTCCTGGCCGGCTGGCATTCCCAGGCCCAGGCCGTCACCTGGGCGGGAGGACCGGAGGACGTGCTGATCCACCTGATGCCGGAAGTGGGCGCCGCCATCGCCTCGTGGGAGCAGTGGATGCTGCGGATCACCGACGTCGCCGGTGCCCTGACGGCGCGCGGCTGGCCGATGGGAGTCCGCGCCGGCCTGACCCTCGACGTCGGCGATCCCCTGCTCGCCGGCAACGGCGGCCGCTACCGGCTGGAGGTGGAGGACGGCGCGGCGACGGTCGAGCGCCTGTCCGGTTCCGGTCGCGGCGCCGCCGGCATCTCGCTCGGCGTCGATGCGCTGGCGACGCTCTATACCGGCCATCTGGCGCCCCGGACCATGGCGGACCTGGGCCTGCTGGAAGCACGGCCGGCGGCGCTCGATACCGCCGCCACCCTGTTCGCCGGGCCGAAACCGTGGCTGTCGGACATGTTCTGACAGGGACCGCCCGGCAACCTCATCCGGCCCGCATCCGCTCCCGGTATCCCCGTATCGCCGCGTTGACCTGCTCCGCCAGCTCGGCCGAGGCGGTGCCGGGATTGAGGCCCATCATCAGGGCGTCCGTCATCGGCCGGAGCATCTTCAGCGCCTGCGGTTCGCTCACCCTGCCCGTGGACACCATCCGCTGCGCCAGACTGCGGAGTTCGGTGCAGATCTCGGCCAGCCGGGCGAAGGGCGTGTCCGAAATCCGCTCCATCAGGTCGGAGCAGGCGTCGGTCAGCGATTCCAGGTAGTCGCGGTTGGTGGCGTCGTCGTTGAGACCGGGCGTGCCGGAAACGATCAGACCGGCCAGGAAGGTGATCTGGAAGGCGTCGCGCCGCCGCTTCTCCTCGTCGATCGCCTTCTGCGCAAGGGCGATGGTCGTTTCCAGCTCGTCGAGCCGGGGCGGACGCCCTTCCGCCTTGGCGCGCAGGGTGTTCGGCACGTCGAACAGCGGGATGGAACTTGGGCCGCGCGCCGGGTCCTTGCGGCGGTCCGGTCCGATATAGGCGGAGGTCACGATGAACGGCTTGCGCTGGCGGACCAGCCCGGCCAGCCGCTCCATCACGGCGGCGGGCGAGATCGGCTTCAGCAGCAGCCCGTCGGCGCCGCTTTCCACGATGGCGCGGACCCGGTCGTTGCTGGCGATCGAGGTCGTCATGACGACGGTCAGGAACGGATTGGTGCCGAGCTTGCCGTGGCGGATCGACCGGACCATCTCGCACGGGTTGTCGTCCTCGAGGTCGGCGTCCAGGATCACGACGTCGGGCGGCTCGCGCCTTTCCTCCAGCAGCGAGCGCAGGTTCTTCACGTCGGGAACGTCGACGATGTTGGAAAAGCCCTCGGCCTGGAGCAGGGACTTCAGCGCGATCCGGACGGAAAGATTGCCTTCCCCCATCAGGATGCCGATCTTGGGCCTGTATATTCTCGCGATCATCCGCTCATCCCATACCGCACTGACAGGTGGCTGAAAGCTTCAAGGGATGCACATTCGCGTCCGGCTTTTCTAGACACTTCAACAAAAACAAGAATGCCATATCATTTTTAATCGGCAAGAGCCGGGTAGCGTTTCCGTGGCGGGACCATTGTCGCAGTCAGATGTTTAACTCCCCGGATACCGGAGCCAGATGATTGGACCGGGGCCGAATTTATGAGGGATTGCCAGATGAGCCTGCCGATATGACCAGCCCGATCGCTTCCTTCGCCGGCGAAGCTTCGCCCCTGCCCTTCGTTCATTCCGCGACGGTCCGCGAGGCGGCCCTGATCGGCGAGTTGAACGACCTTCTCCAGCTCGACTACGACGCGACCGGCGCCTATACGCTGGCGATCTCGGCGCTGCGTGACAGGAACCTGCGCAATACCCTGATCGGCTTCCGGCAGGATCATGAACGGCACATCGTCGAACTGGCCGGCCTGATCCGGGCGCGCGGCGGCCTGCCGGTCCGGATGCCCCATTTCCCCACCGGCATCTTCAAGCTGCTGGTCCAGGCCGCCGGCTCCACCGGCGGAATGCTGGGCAGCTTCGGAGCCTTGGGGGGCCTTGCCGGCGGCGACCGCGCCGTCCTGCTCGCCTTCGTCGCCAACGAGACCCAGGCGCGCGACAAGTACGAGCGGCACGCCCGGGCCGCCGGCCATCCCGCCGATGTCGCGGCGGTGCTGCACCGGGCCGCCCGCGACGAGGAGACCCATCACCGCTGGGCCTGGGACGCGCTGGAGCGGCTGGGAGCGGGACGCGACAGCGTGGCCGGCCGGATGGTCTCCGGCTTCGCCTTCGTCCACGGATCGAATGCCGACATCCTGGAGGCGGCGGGCAAGCTGTGGCTGGATCTTCTGGCACGCTCCGTTCGGGGCGCCTGAAAGCCGGCAACAAGTCGGATGGCCGCCGCGTTCTCGGGTGATATGCCAGTGAGCGAAGAGGATATCCATGACCAGCTCGCACGAAAATCCCGACAGCCGCGCGGCGGCTGGCCAGGGAAACCTGCGATACTACCTGTTGGGACTGGCCGTGGTGGCGGTCATCGCCGTGATCGCGGCAATCTCGTACGCGGTCCAGAACGGCAACCTCGAGGAACAGCTGGCCCAGCGCCAGCGCGAACACCAGCAGACCTTGGCCGCGGTCACCACCGAACGGGACACGGCCCGCGACGAACGCCAGACCTTCCAGGCCGACCTTGAACGCCTGCGCACCACCGTCCAGGACGAACAGCGCCTGACCGGCGAGGTCAACCGCCTGGGCCAGGAGATCCAGACCCGCCAGCAGACCTTGCAGGATCTCAACGCCCAGGCCGAAGCCGCCCAGGCGCAGACCCGGACGCTCCAGCAGCAGCGCGCCGAGGCCGAGCAGCAGGCGAACCAGCTGGCCGAGCAGATCCGCCAGCAGACGCAGCAGATCGAGCGCGGCACGGCTCAGCTCGGCGAGACCAGCCAGCAGCAGGCCGCCGCGCGCGACCAGCTTGCCACGATCACCGGGCAGATCGCCCAGCGCACCGCCGAGACGGAGCAGATCGCCCAGCGGGTGCAGGAAGTCCGCGCGCAGGAAGCCCAGCTCCGCGACAGCATCGCCGCCCTCAGCCAGGAATCGGCGGCCAAGGCCGATCAGGCGGCGCAGGCCGGCCAGCAGGCGGAGGAAGCAGCCGCCCAGCTCGACCAGATCCGCAAGGACCTCGCCCAGTCGCGCCAAGAGCTCGCCACCGCCAACGACCAGCTCACGGGCGCCCGTCAGGAACTCGAGAACGCCCAGCGCCAGCTGGCCGACGTCACCCAGCAGAGCACCCAGGCCGCAGCCCAGCTCCAGCAGCGGCAGCAGGAACTGGCCCAGGTCACCCAGACCATCGAGCAGCGCACCGCCGAGGCCGCCCAGGCCGAACAGCGCGTCGCCGACCTGACGTCCCAGGCCGAGGCCGCGCAGGCCAGGGTCGAGGAACTGACCCAGGCCGCGGCGCAGGCCCGCGACACCGAAGTCACCGCCCGCCGCGACGTCGCCGACCTGTCGGAACAGGTGACGCAGCGGACGACCGAGCTTCAGGAGGTCGACCAGCGCATCCAGGAAGCCCGCCAGAACCTTCTGAACGAGCAGCAGGGCCTAGCCCAGCTCCGCGAGCAGATCGCCCGGCAGGCGGCCGAACTCCAGGCGCTGGAACAGCGCCGCGACGCCCCGGAGCCGGCTCCCGAAGCCGCTCCGGCGGAACCGGCCCCCGAAGCCGCTCCCGCCCAGCAGTAACCGTCCACCGGGCCACGCGCCGGCAAAAGGAAAAGGCGGCAGGTTCACCCTGCCGCCTTTTTCATGTCAGCCTCGTCAGCCTGATCGGCCGCTCTCTCAGCCGGCGCTCACGCGCCGCTTCCCGGCGTCTGGAACACCTTCGCCGCCTCGCTCGCCGGCAAGGTGCCGCGTTCGCGTCCCAGCAGGGTGTCGGCACTGGGCGAGACGCCTGCCGGAGCATCGGCGCGCGAGCGCGAAACGTGCTCGTGGTGACGGTCGGGATCGACGTACTCGACCTTGTGGGAATGCGCCGGCGCATGCGACGACTTGAACGCATGCTCGGTCAGGATCGCGTCGTCCTCCTCGGGATATCCACCGCCCCGGTAGCCATCGCCCCGGTAGCCATCACCATAAGATTCCTCGCGCCGCGTGCCGGTCTTCGAACTGGCGATCGCCAGCCATGCCAGGCTGATCGCCAGCAGCGCGACCGGGATCGGGTTGTCGCGTACCGTCGCCGAGAGATTCGAGACGAAAGTCTGACCCTGCCCGCTGCTGCGCAGATAACTCCAGGCTTCGTCCATCAGGCGGCCCGGCGCCAGCCGGTCCTCGATGGCGGCCAGGGTTGCCGCGGTGTTGCGGCGGGTCTGCTCGATCTCGCGCTCGATCTGTTCGGGGGTCCTGTCGTCCGGGTTCGCCATCTCCAGCCTTCCATCGAATAGCAATGTGGTGCGGTCGTCCCGCACCCCATGGCAACCCAAACGCATCGGGGTTAGTTCCGCGGCCGTCCCTGGGCCGGCTCCGGCTGGGCCGCCAGACGGCCCGCTTCCGTCCAGTTCGCGTAGTTGGCGTGGACCCAGGCGGGGATGATCAGGCTGGCGACGCCGCCCAGTGCTATCAGCGTCTTGGTCAGTTCGGAGAACGGGCCGATCCTGCTGTCGAACCCGAGCACGACGTAGACCACGACGACGTGCCAGGCATAGACCTGGAGCGAATGCTTGCCCAGGAAGGTCAGGAAGCGCCAGCGGAACAGCCGGTTCAGCAGGTCCCCCGCCCGCCGCGCCGCCGGAAAGGCGCTGTCCCCGCCCGCGACCAGCAGCCACGTCACCAGATAGGCCAGCGCCACGAAGTTCAGCAGATAGACCAGGCTCAGTTCGGTCCGGTTGTTGAACCCGTCGAACCGCAGGGCCATGCTGTCCGGCATGAACCCATAGGTGAAGCCCAGCTTGTAGAACAGGAACAGGACCACGATCACGATCGACGCCTTCAGCAGGTCGGTCCGTTCCGGCGAGAACCAGCCGTTCCAGTCCATCTTGCCCCGCGTATCGGCCGCCCCCAGCAGCAGCCCGGTGACGAACACGACCTGCCACGCCAGCGGGTTGAAGTGGCTTTGCAGGACGAAGCCCGGCACGATCTCCGCCACCGACTGCTCGAAGATGCGGACCGCCGGCAGATGCCAGCCGAGCTGCACCCCCAGCCACATCAGGATGCTGCCGCCCAGCACTTCCCGCCAGTAGCCGCGCGCCACCCAGCGCAGCAGCAGCGGCGACGCCACCAGATAGACGATGTATTGCGGCAGGATGTCCATGAAGGTCGGCTGGTACAGCAGCAGGAACGCCGAGACGGCGGTGACCGACGGCGTCTGGTACATTTCCCACATGAACTGGCCCCACAGCGGCCGGGAGTTCGGCACCACCATGGCCAGGATCAGGATCACCGCCAGCACCATCACCGCATAGACGTAAAGGTCGTAGGCGCGTCTCAGGATCTTGGCGTCCATCAGGCCCGTCCGGCCCTGCCCGATCATCCGCGTGTAGTACAGTCCGATGATGATGCCGGACAGGAAGACGAAACCCTGCGCGTCCTGGACATAACCGAGTTCTCCATGGTTGATCTTTTGCAATAAAAGATCACCTTGAAAAAGGAGATGATTAAGCATCATAAATACAAGAAAATAACCGCGCAGTCCGTCCAGGACAGTAAAACGCTTCATGGCTCTCTCTCCGCGGCCAAATAGAATCATGTTCCGGCCCTTCGACAGGCCGTCAACACAGCAGTTTCAACGGATGTTGTTCATGTTTATTCCTGGGATGGTAAATCAATACCACAAATAGGCAACCATTCCCCCGAATGATAAAAACGATAATTGTGCGCTCTCCAAGGAACCTTGCAGCCGGAAAATGCGTCTGCATCGTCGGAGAGGTTGCGTTTCGGCCACACCGGCCGGGCGAACGCTTTTCATTGCCCCTGAAATCACATTTTAACCATATTGTGGATCAATACGCAGGGTCGGCGCCGGTTGGCGTCCGTTGCAACGGCAACCGAGCGAGTGATCCGGGATAATGGTTAAAAGAGCTTTCGTCGCCTTCTGCCTTGGAACCGCCGGCGTCGGCGCCGGTCTGGCCGGCCTGATCACGGGGACCGCGCTCGTCTCGGCCCAATCTCCGGCCCAATCTCCGGCCCAGCCGCAGCCCCAGCCGCAAGCGCCGGCCGCCGACATGTGCGCCGCGCCGGCGCTGGTTTCGGCGGCGTCCGTGCGCCAGCTGCCCCATACCAGCGTGGCGCTCAGCCAGAAGCACGACCTGCGCGTCGTCGCGGTCGGGTCGTCCAGCACCGAGGGCATCGGCGCGTCCGCTCCGTCCAGGACCTATCCGGCCCAGCTCGACGCCATCCTGGAGCAGCGCTTCCCCGGAACCCGGATCGACGTCGTCAACAAGGGCATCGGCGGCGAGACGGCGGCCGGCACGCTGGCGCGGCTGGACCGCGACGTGCTGTCGCTCCATCCCGATCTGGTGATCTGGCAGCTCGGCACCAACGACGCCCTGCGCAACGTCGACGCCAAGGCCTTCGGCGTCCAGGCGGTCGAGGGTATCCGGCGCATCCGGGAGAGCGGCGCCGACCTGCTCCTGCTGGAGCCGCAGTTCCTGCCCCGCCAAGCCAACAACGCGACCTACGCCGCCTATGTCGATGCGGTCCGCGCGCTGGGCGCCGCCCATGGGCTGCCGGTGTTCCGGCGGAGCGAGGTGATGAAATACTGGCTGGATTCCCGGCAGTTCACGCCGGCGACCATGCTGTCGTCCGATCAGCTTCACATGACCGACGCCAGCTACCACTGCCTTGCGCGGCTGATGGCGGACGCGATCGTGCCGACCGCGATCCCGGCGATCCAGCCGCCCGCCGCCGGCAAGCCGGCTCAGGCAATAAAGACGCTGAGCGGTCCCAGTGCGGTCCGAAGTGCTGAAAACCCCAGGTAAAGCAAGGCTCCCACGAACCCCCAGCAGGCGATGGCGGCGGTCAGCGCCAGGATCGCCTGCATCTGGACGGGCAGCTGTTCTTCGGGTCCCTCGGAAAACCGGGACATCAAGCGGTCGCCGGCGATCCGGCGCAGCATCTCGTTCACTTCGAATTGGTTGTTCATTTCGATCCCTCCCGCTCGAAGCCCGATGCTAGTTATGGAAAGGATCTAAACGGGTGTCAAAAGTGTGACATCCCGGTCGCAGTGGGAAGAATTCTCAGATGCCACCTGAATGACCCGTAAAACTCGGGCCGCCGACGCCAATTTCTATCTTCGGTCTTAATACAACGATCAAGTATGCCTGACGTGTATCGGCCCGCTATAAGCTGTCGTCCGCAAGATGAATGACCGCCAAGTGCCTGAAGAGGATTAAGTAATGTTGGGCGTGATCCTGTTTGCCCTGCCGCTCGGACGCCTGTTCAACTCGGCTCTTGCCGACCAGCCGACGGTCGTGGAGTTGTTCACGTCGGAAGGATGCTCGAAGTCCCGTGTCGCGGACGCCCTTCTGAGCGAACTGGCGGGCAGGCCCGATGTATTGGCGCTGTCTTTTCATGTGACCTATTGGGACCGGATGGGCTGGAAAGACCCGTTCGCGACGGAAAACAACACGCGGCGCCAGCGCGATTACAACGAAGCCCTTGGACGCGACAGCGTCTACACTCCGCAGATGATCGTCGACGGACGTTTCGAGACCGCCGGAGACCGCCCGCGCGCGGTCGGCGAAGCGATGGCGGAAAGCCTTGGGCAGCCCCAGGCCCGCCGGCTGAACATCGCGGTCGAGGCCGGCAAGGGCACGATCGGCGTCGGCATCCCGCGCGGCCCGATCCCGCGCGGCCCCAACGGCGGCGAGGCGCGCGTCCTGATGGTCCGCTACCAGCTTGGGCGCGGCAAGTCGGTCAAGGCCGGCGAGAACCGGGGCCAGCGCCTGCGCCACAGCAACCTCGTGCGCGAGATCGTCGACATGGGAGCCTGGACCGGCTCCGCCCGCAACCTGCGGGTACCCATGGCCCCCGCCGGCTACGGCGTCGCCGTCCTGGTCCAGGAATTCGACGCCGACGGCCGCCCCCAAGCCATCCTGGGAGCGGCGCGAGTCGAGCGCCGCCTGCTGGGCGCCGGCGTCACCCCGTGGGAGGCCCTGGTGCGGACGATGCGCGCGGCGGCCCGCCGCATGACCGGCGGCGACGGCGGCGCGGCGCCGCTGTAACCCCGGACGGGAGGGAACAGCCGCTTCTACGGCGCCGCCGCGAGCATCGCCCGAAAGACGGCGCGGACCCGGTCCGCCCCGATACCGGGAACCGCCATTGCGGCTTCCACCATCTCGTCGGTCGGATCGGGCGGCACCATCACCAGCCCGGCCTTCCTGATGATGTCGAGCACGCAGAGAGCTTCCGTCATTACCGGAGAGCAGACAAGGCGGTCCCCGTCCGGGACGACGTTGTCCTGGATAACCTCATTCTGCATATCGGATCGAACCTTCACCGGTTAAGGCACTGCGACGGACCACGGCCAAGTCATGGCGAAGTCATGGCCAAGTCAACCGCAACCAGTCGCGGCTGGACCCCGATCCCCCAGCGGCTACAATCGCGGCATTATGGTGTTGTAGCCAAAGGCAGCCAGTTTCGCCTGATGATCCAGATC